>NZ_LZKK01000301.1 GCF_001672815.1 Mycobacterium sp. E796
CGAACATCGCCCCGCTGGTGCTCATCGTCTGCGTGAATTGCTGATGGAACAGCGCCGCCTCGGCGCCCAGCGCCTGAAACTCTTGGGCGTGGCCGGAAAACAGCGTGGCCAACGCCGCCGACACCTCGTCGGCGCCGGCGGCCAGCACCGCGGTCGTGGGGCCCGCGGCGGGGTCGGCGGTGCCGGCGGGTTCAGCCTCACAGCGCGGCCGGCGGCGCTGGCGGCAACGGCGGCATGTTGTCCGGCGGCGGCGGGGCCGGCGGTGCCGGCGGGTTCAGCAGCCTCAACGGCAGCAGCGGCAACGGCGGCGCTGGCGGCAACGGCGGGCTGTTCGGCGGCGGCGGTGCCGGCGGCTCCGGCGGAGCCGGACAAACCGCGGCCGGTGCCGGCGGGCGCGGCGGCAACGCCGGGGTGCTGAGCATGGGCGCGGGCGGAATCGGCGGCACCGGCGGCAGCAGCGACGGCATCGCCGGCGCTGGCGGCGCAGGCGGCAACGGCGGCATGCTCTTCGGCGACGGCGGGGCCGGCGGCGCGGGCGGCGCCGGCGATTCGAGGGGTGGGATCGGCGGCGCCGGTGGCAGCGCCGGCCTGCTCACCGGTTCCGGCGGGGCCGGCGGCGGCGGAGGACTTGCCGGCGCCAGCGCCCTGACCCCCGGCGGCGCAGGCGGGGCCGGCGGCAAGGGCGGGCTGATCGGCAACGGCGGTGACGGCGGCGCCGGCGGGTCCGGTTTCGGCGGCGCCGGTGGCGCAGGCGGGAGCGGCGGCAACGCCGTCGCGATCGGCGACGGCGGCAACGGCGGCAACGGCGGGGACCCGGGCAACCCGCCCGGGACGCCGGGTACCGGCGGCGGCGCCGGGCTGCTGCTCGGCCAGAACGGGAACAACGGGACGCCCTAGCCCGCGCGAGCCGAACGTGGCTGCGAAAAATCGGGCCGATTCTCGCAGTGGCGTTCGGCTCGCGGCGCTGGGAGCTATCCCGCCTGCTTGACCGGCGGCCGGTAGAAGATCACCAACTGCCCGACGGCGCCGGCCAGGCCGAGCCCCGCCGAGATCACCAGGCCGGGCCAGCCGGGGTACCACAGCTTGTCGCCGAAAATCAGGTAATCCAGGCTGAGCTTCCCGGGACCCAGCGTGGCCACCGCGACGGCGCTGACCGCCAGCACCAGGTTGTACTCCCAGCCCTCCTTGACGATGAAGAAGCCGTTGGCCCGGTGCACGGTCCACGCCGCGACCAGCATCAGCGAGACGAAGCCCGCGGCCGGGATCGGCGTGAGCAGCCCGGCCGCCAGGCCCAGCCCTGCGGACACCTCGGTGATGGCGGCCACGGTGGCGTGGAACTTGCCCGGCTTCATGCCGATGCTCTCGAACCACCGAGCCGTTCCCGGAATCCGGCCGCCGCCGAAAAACTTGTTGAAGCCGTGCGCGGCGAGCGTCAGTCCCAGCACCAGCCGCAGGAGCAGTAACCCGACGTCATACACATTCATAGGTGCAAACCTAGCGGGTAGCGGTCCGAAATCCGGAGAGGAGCCCGACATCAAGATCGCGATCATTGGGGCCGGCAATGTCGGGAGCGCATTGAGCACCGCGTGGACCGACCGGGGCCACCGGATCATGTTCGGCGTGCGAGACCCGGACGACCCGAGATATGCGTCGCTCAGTTCCGTCGAAACGAACGAATTCGCCACCGCCGCAGCCGATGTCGTGGTGCTCTGCACGCCGTGGCACAGCACCCGGGCGGCGGTGCAAGGCTGCGGCGACCTGTCGGGCAAAGTGCTCATCGATTGCACCAACCCGCTGACACCCGACGTCACGGCCCTCGAGGTCGGGTTCGAGAACTCCGGCGCCGAAGAAGTCGCGAAGTGGGCGCCCGGCGCCCGGGTCTGCAAGGCGATGAACCAGATCGGTGCGCCAATGATGGACGCCCGCCGCATGCCGGGCCGACCGGTCATGTTCGTCTGCGGCGACGACGGCGACGCCAAGGCGGTGACCGCGGGGTTGGTCGGTGAGCTTGGCTTCGAGACCGTCGACGTCGGCGACCTGACACTGGCGCGACTGCTCGAGCCTTACGGGCTGCTGTGGATCCACCTGGCGCTGCGCCGCGGGCTGGGCACCAACTTCGGCTTCGGGCTGCTGCGCGGACCGTCCTGACATACTCGTCGAGGCCCGCCGGGACGGTCCCGGCAAAGCGGGCCGCACGACGAGGGGGTGCACCACGACTCGTAGCGACGAGGGCACCCCGGAGAACGCGGCCGTCGTCGCGCTCGACGGCGACGCGCGTCACCCACGGGAGCTTCTCGGCAACAAGGGCCACGGCATCGACGCGATGCGCCGGCAGCACCTGCCGGTACCGCCCGCGTTCTGCCTCACGACGGAGGTGGGCCGCAACTGCCTCGCGGACCCCGGCGCGACGATGGACGCGATCTGGGACGACGTGCTCGACCTGATGCGCTGGCTGGAAGCGCAGACGTCGCGCACCTTCGGGCGGGGCCCGCGGCCGTTGTTGGTCAGTGTGCGCTCGGGGGCCACGCACTCGATGCCCGGCATGATGGACACGATCCTGGACTTAGGCATGAACGACGCCGTCGAACAGGCCCTCGCGGCCGAAGGCGGCCCGCAGTTCGCCCAGGACACCCGGCAGCGCTTCACGCAGTTGTATCAGCGCATCGTGGGCAGGCCGGCCCCGGCCGACCCGTACGCACAGCTGCGCGCCGGCATCGAGGCGGTGTTCGCCTCCTGGGATTCGCCGCGCGCGGTCGCCTACCGCGCCCACTACGGCCTCGACGATCGGGGCGGCACCGCCGTCGTCGTGCAGGCGATGGTCTTCGGCAACCGCGGCCCCAACTCCGGTGCCGGAGCGTTCTTTTCGCGCAACCCGATAACCGGCGCCGATGAGCCCTTCGGCGAGTGGGTTCCCGGCGGCCAGGGCGACGACGTGGTGTCGGGACTGGTCGACGTGGGACCGATCACGGCCCTGCGCGACGAGCAACCGGCCGTCTATCACGAGCTGACGGACGCCGCCCGCCGCCTGGAGCGGCTCGCGACCGACGTCCAGGAGATCGAGTTCACCGTCGACGGCGGCAAGTTGTGGTTGCTGCAGACGCGAGCGGCCGAGCGCTCGGCGCAGGCCGCCGTGCGCCTCGCCCTCCAACTGCGCCACGAGGGGCTCATCGACGACGTCGAGGCGCTGCGCCGGGTGACGCCGGCCCATGTCAAAGCTTTGCTGCAGCCCTCGTTACAGCCCGAAACACGTTTGGCTGCACCGCTTTTGGCAGCGGGACTGCCGGCGTGCCCGGGCGTGACATCCGGCACCGCCTACACCGACGTCGACGAGGCCCTCGACGCGGCCGACCGGGGCGAACCGGTCATCCTGGTGCGCGATCACACCCGGCCCGAGGACGTGCTGGGCATGCTGGCCGCCCAAGGAATCGTCACCGAGGTCGGCGGCGCCGCCAGCCACGCCGCGGTGGTCAGCCGCGAACTCGGCCGGGTGGCCGTGGTGGGCTGCGGCCGCGGCGCCGCGGCCGCCCTGGCCGGCCGCCAGATCACCGTCGACGGATCCGAAGGTGAAGTGCGCGAAGGCAATCTGAGCCTGTCGGCGTGGTCGGAAGACGACACGCCGGAACTGCGGGAGCTGGCCGACATCGCGCGGCGCATCAGCCCGCTGCGGGCGCACGCCGCCGGCGACCATCCGAAGCTCGATGACACCTCCGACGCCGCGGTGCGCGCCGCCATCGACCAAGGGCGCACCGACGTGGTTTCACCCAACCCGCTGATCGTCATGCTGACCGCGCTGCGGCTGACGGCGGAGGTCGCCACGTGATCGAATTGGTTGTGCTCCAAGCGGTCCGGCTGAAGGGACGGGTGCGTCCTGCCGACCTGGCCGCGACCCTGGGCCGCGATCCCGGGGACGTCGCCGCCATCGTGGAGCGGCTGACCGAGTCGGGGCTACTGGTCGACGGCGCGGCGTTGCGGATCAGCTCCAGCGGCCGCGCCCGGTTGCAGGCGTTGCTCGACGAGGAGCGCGCGGGCGTGGACCCGGCCGCGATGGCCGCCGCGTACGACGAATTCCGGCCCGTCAACACCGATTTCAAGTCACTGGTCACCGACTGGCAGCTCAAGGGCGGCCCGAACGGAGCCCCGAACACCCACGACGACGCCGAATACGACGCCGCGGTGCTGGCGCGCCTCGACGGCGTGCACGCGCGGGTGCTGGCGATCATCGAGGCGGCCGCGGCGCAGTTGCCGCGGTTGAACGCCTACGCGGCGAAACTGGGCGCGGCGCTGGACAAGGTGAAGGCCGGCGATACCGCCTGGCTGGCCCGACCCCTCATCGACTCCTACCACACCGTGTGGTTCGAGCTGCACGAGGAACTGATCGGCGCCATGGGCATGACCCGTGAAGAGGCGGCGAAATCGGGTGACGCGCAATAACTCTCACAGCACGGCATCCAACAGCCGGACGTACTCGTCGATATCGGGAATGGCGGACTCGGCGGCGTGCACGCTGATCGCCACGGTGTCGCCGATGCCGTGCACGCCATGAGTCAGGCCCATCGCCGGCGACAGCGCCGGGTACCCGGCCGTGAGTACCACCCGGGCGCCGCCGAAGCTCAGGTCGGCGGCCCCGCGGTTGACGCTGGACACCACGGTGTTCCCGGACACCTGGGGCGGGCGGACGTCGGCGTCGAACTGCGCTACGCCCCAACGCAGTAGCGCGGCGGGCACCGCGGCGAACGCGCGGTCGGCCGCACGCGTGGCCGGATGTTCGAAGCGGCGCCGGCCGTTGGCCAGGTCGGCGGCGATCCGCTCGACCCGGGCATCGACGCCAAGCTTCGGGTAGAGCCCGACGACCACGTTACCGAAGTGGTTATGCGCCTGTGCCACAGCCGGTTTGGCCATCGGCACTTCGGCGCCCAGCGGATCCGTCCCCTCGCCGAGCAGCGTGGACAGCGCGGTGGACACCGCGGCCAGCGCCCCGACGGTGACCGTGGGACCGCGCAACTGCGAGCGCCGCCGGACCAGCGTGCGCACCGATCGCGCGGCGCCCGGGCGGGCGTTGGTGGCCTGCAGCGGACGTGGCCCGAGCGCCGGCGCCAGCAACCCGGCCCGGGTGTCGCGAATCAGCCGCCGATGGGCGCGCGCCGCATCGACGGCCCGCCAGGGCAAAAACCCCGCCGCCGGCCTTGCTACCTCGGGCACCGGCGCGTCGCGGCCGAAAAGCCAGGCCGCCATCGCCGCGGCGCGCGCGCCGTCGGCCAGCGCGTGCGCGATCTGCAGGACCGCGACGGTGCCCGCTCCGCGCACCCCCGGAACGCCCCGCACCGGGGTGAACAGGTGCACCCGCCACGGCATCCGGCGCGCGTCCAGCTGGTCCGCCGCGAGGCCGGCCACGGACGTCAGGCATTCGCTCCAATCCCGGACGGTCGGGGCGTGGCGGACCACCGATTCCGGATCGACCACCGCCGGCACCCACCGCGGATAGGCCAGCCGGCCGCGCTCCTGGATCCGAACCGTCAGGCCGGGGCACTCGCGTGCCCGCCGGCACACCCGCTCGACCGCGCCCGCGAGATCCGCGGGTTCGCCGTCGAACGCGTACAGCAGGAACTCGTCGTTGGGAACCTTGGCCGACATCCAGTAGAACTGCGCATCGACGGCCGCCATCCGCCGCGCCGCCATGGCCTCAGCCGGGCGAGCCGATGAACGTGAGCACCAGGTTGGCGACCTTGTCCGGCTGTTCGAGCTGCAGGAAATGCCCCGCGTGGTCGACGATGGCGGCCTCGCTGCCCGCGGGCAGCGCCTTTTCCGTCCACCGGGTGAAAGCCGATGTCATGCAACCGTCGTCGCGGCCATGCAGGTAGAGACAAGGCAGCAGCGGCGCCTCGGTCCACAGCCGGTTCAGCTCGGCATACTTCTCCGGTGGCCGCGGCGCGCGGATGGTGGCGCGGTACGGTCCCAGCGCCGCCCGCCAGCTCTCCGGCGTGCCGATCGCGGCGTCCACGTGGCGAAGGTCCTCGTCGGCGTGGTAGCCCGGCGACCACCGCCGCCACAGCAGCGGCAGCACCCACGACGCGGAACGCTCGGGCAGCCAAGGCAATTGGAAGTAGAGGATGTACCAGCTGCGCAGCAGCTGCGGCGGTAGGTGGCCGATGAGCCGCGCCCGCTCGGCCACGCCGCCCCGGCGACGGAAGCCCGCCGTGACCGGGACCGACATGATCACCGCCTTGGCGAACGGGCTGTCGGGCATCGCGGCGAGGCCGGTGGCGGCCATGGCCCCCCAGTCGTGGCCGATCACGACATCGTGCTCGGTACCGCCCGCGGCCGAACGCACCCGTAGGGCGTCGTCCATCAGCGCGCCGACGTGAAAATCGCCGTCGGTCGGGATCGACGAGGGCGCGTACCCGCGCATGAACGGCGCGACGACCCGCCACCCCGACTCGACGAGTCGCGGAGCGAGCTTGCGCCACCCGTACGCGGTGTCGGGAAACCCGTGCAGGCACAACGCGATCGGGGCGTCCGGTGGCCCCCAGGTGAGCGCCTTGAGGTCCCCGGCCCGGCCGGGCACGTCGATCCAGCCCGGCTCACCCACCCCGGCCCCCCTGGGCATCCTCGGCCATGTTCACTCCTGTTCGGCGCGTCCGCACCGACCAACCTAACGCCTGCGTGCCCGGGACGCACCGACCCCCCGCCGAGATCAACCAGATCCACAGCGCGGCAATGTCTTTCGATACTGCCTACCGGGTGAGCTCCCCGGCCACCGCCCGTTCCAGGTCGGCGATGATGATCTTGCGCATGCCGTACATCGCCGCGGTGGCCGCCGCCGCGCGCGTCCGATCCGGGTCGCCGATCAATTCGTAGAGGCGGTCGGGGATGACCTGCCAGCTCAGGCCGAAGCGGTCCTTGCACCAGCCGCACTGCGATTCCTCGCCGCCGTCGGTCAACCGCTGCCAGTAGTAGTCCACCTCGTCCTGGTCCTTGCAGTGGATCGTGAAGGACACCGCCTCGCTGAAGTGGAAGTGCGGGCCGCCGTTGATGCCGATGAACCGGGCGCCGTCCAGCACGAAACTGCCCGACAGGACCGTTCCCGGCTCCCCGGGGCCGGCCTCCGTCGTCCGGTTGAAGCCCTCGATCCGCGAGTTGGGGAACACCGAGGTGTAAAACTCCGCCGCCTCTTCCAGGTTGTTGTCGAACCACAGCGAGGGCGTAATCGATGGCATGGCCGTTCTCCTTGCATTCGTCGTAGGTGTGTCCCATGGATAGACCGCGGCGGCGACGAGAACTCATCGGGGCCCAACGCCGGGGTCAATAGATTGCCTAGGTAACGTCGAGGGGCGATCTACCGAGAGGACGCCCATGAGCGCCGTGAGCAGCAGTTTTCAGACGGTCGAGTTTTCCGGTCACCAGGGGATCACCCTGGTCGCCGACGAATGGAACCGCGGCTCGGCCCCTCTAGCCAATAAGGCGGCCGACCGGCCCACCATTCTGATGTTGCACGGCGGCGGCCAGAACCGGTTTTCCTGGAAGAACACCGGCCAAATCCTGGCCGACGACGGGTTTCACGTCGTCGCGCTGGATTCGCGGGGGCATGGTGACAGCGATCGCGCGCCGGACGCCGACTACGACGTCGAAACGCTGACCGCGGACGTGATGCACGTGCTGGACGCCATCGGCCGGCCGGTGGCGATCATCGGTGCAAGCATGGGCGGGCTGACTGGCATCCTGGCCGCGGATCTTGCCGGCCCCGACCGGGTGACGCAGCTGGTGCTCGTCGACGTGGTCCCCCGATTCGAGAAGGGCGGCAGCGCCCGCATCCGCGATTTCATGTTCAGCGGGCTGCACGGGTTCGACTCGCTGGAGCAGGCCGCCGACGCCGTCGCCGCCTACCTGCCCTACCGGGAGAAGCCGCGCAGCCCCGAGGGACTGAAGAAGAACCTCCGCCTGCGCGACGGACGCTGGTACTGGCACTGGGATCCGGCGTTCATGACCAAGCCTGGCGACGACCCCGAACTGCGCACCGAGAAGTTCGAGCACGCCGCCACCAACCTGTCGATTCCCGTCCTATTGATCCGCGGAAAGCTGTCCGACGTCGTCAGCCCCGAGGGCGTCCAGCATTTCCTCACCCAGGTACCCCGCGCCGAATTCGTCGAGCTGTCGAACGCGGGGCACACCGCGGCCGGCGACGACAACGACGCCTTCAGCGAAGCCGTCGTCGCCTTCGTCGAGCGGGCGTAGGTCCCGAATGCCGACTGTGCATTTCACGACGGGACACGCCGGCGATTCGTCATGAAATGCACGCTCGGCCGGCGTGAGGGCACGCCTGGTTAGTTGGCCGGTTTCTCCGCGTGCCCGCCGAACTGCTTGCGCATCGCCGACAGCGCCTTGTTGGCGAAGTCATCGAGCTGACGGCTGGCGAAGCGGGACTGCAGCGCGGTCGTCAACACCGGTGACGGCACCCCCTCGTCGATCGCGGCGATGGCCGTCCACCGGCCCTCGCCGGAGTCCGAGACCCGCCCGGAGAACTCCTTCAGCTCCGGCGATTCGTGCAGCGCGATCGCGGTCAGGTCCAGCAGCCACGAGCCGATGACGCTGCCCCGGCGCCACACCTCGGCGACGTCCGGGATGTCGAAGTCGTACTGATAGAACTCGGGATTGGACAGCGGCGCGGTTTCGGCGTCACCGGCCTCTATGTGCTTGCCGATGTCGGCGTTGCGCAAGATGTTCAGGCCCTCGGCGAGCGACGCCATCATCCCGTACTCGATGCCGTTGTGCACCATCTTCACGAAGTGCCCCGCCCCGGACGGGCCGCAGTGCAGGTAGCCCTTCTCCGCTTGCGCTATCTCGCCGTCGCGGCCGGGCGTGCGCGGCGCCGCATCCACGCCGGGTGCGACAGTGGCGAAGATCGGCTCGGCGTGCGCGAACGCGTCGTCGTCGCCACCGATCATCAGACAGTAGCCGCGGTCGCGGCCCCACACGCCGCCGCTGGTTCCACAGTCAAGCAGGTGAATGCCGTTCTCGGACAAGGTTTTCGAGTGGCGGATGTCGTCGCGGTAGTAGGAGTTGCCGCCGTCGATCACGATGTCGCCGGGATCGAGCGTCTTCGCCAGTTCGTCGATCACCCCCGTGGTGATGGTCCCGGCCGGCACCATCACCCAGACCACGCGGGGCTTGGCCATCTTCTCGGCCAGCTCCGCGAGCGAGGACACCCCGGTGGTGTTGTGCTCGCCGGCCATCACCTGCACCGCCTCGGGGCTGTGGTCGTACACGACGCATTCGTGGCCGCCCTTGGCCACGCGCCGAACGATATTCGCGCCCATGCGGCCCAGGCCGATCATCCCTAGCTGCATTTGTTCCGTCTCCTTAAGTTGTCGCCTTCGTGCGGTGGGGTAGCCACGGTTCCTGCCAGCTGTGGTGACCGTGCAGCAGCGACTGCGCCGCCTCGGGTCCCCAGGAGCCAGGGTCGTAGTGGTGGACGCGGCCCGGCTTGTCCAGCACCGGCTGCACGATGCGCCACGTCTCTTCGATGGCGTCCTCGCGGGCGAAGAGCTGGCGGTCCCCGGTGAACGCGGCGTAGAGGAGCCGTTCGTAGGGCCGCACCGCTTCGCCGAGGTCCTCCGCGAACGACGAGTCGAGGTGGACGTCGTGCCAGGAGTTTCCGGCTTGTGCGGACAGCTGCAGGCGCATTCCCGGGTCGGGGTCGATGCGCAGCACGATCTGGTTGGGCTCGGGGGGCCGGCGGTTGGGCAGGAAGGAGAACCCGGGGACGTGGTGCAAAAACATCCGGACCTCGGTGACCTTCTCCGGCAACGCCTTGCCGGCGCGCAGGAAGATCGGCACCCCGGCCCAGCGCCAGTTGTCGATCTCGGTCCGCAGCGCGATGTAGGTCTCGGTCTGCGAGTCCTGCGCCACTCCGGCGACGTCGGTATAGCCGCGGTACTGGCCACGCACGCAGCGGTCCGGATCCAGCGCCGGCATCGCCCGGAACACCTCGGCCTTCTTGTCGTTCAGGTCATCGGCGCCGGGGCCGACCGGTGGTTCCATCGCGACCAGCGCGAGCACCTGCAGCAGGTGGTTTTGCACGACGTCGCGCAAGGTGCCCACCGCGTCGTAGAACTTTCCGCGGTCCTCGATCCCGAAGTTCTCGGCCATGGTGATGTGGATTTCGGAAATGCTGTCGCGGTCCCAGACCTTGGCCAGACCGTTGTTCGCGAAGCGCAGGTACTGCAGTTCTTCGACGGGCTGTTTGCCCAAAAAGTGGTCCACGCGCAGGATTTGGTCCTCGTCGAGCACCGCGCGCAGCCGGGCGTTCAGGTCCCGCGCGGACGCCAGGTCGTGGCCGAACGGCTTCTCCACCGCTACGCGCGCGCACTCCAACAGGTCTACCTTCGCCAGGTTTTCGACAATCGGCGCGAACAGGGACGGCGGCATTTCCAGGTAGTACAGCGGACGGCAATCCTTGCCGATCCGCTTGGCGAGCTCGTCGTAGAGCCCGGCATCGGTGACGTCGCCGTGTAGATAGGACCACCGGGCGGCGAACCGGTCGAACACCGCATCGTCGAGGGTTTCACCCGAGTCGGCGATCGCCTGGCGTGCCCGCTCGATCAGCTTCTCGAGGGGCATGTCGTCACTGGCCACGCCGATGATCGGGGACTTCAGCAGGCCGCGCGATTCGAGTCGGTACAACGCGCGGTATGTCATCTTGCGGGCCAGGTCACCGGTGATGCCGAAGATCACCAATAGGTTCGACGAACGAATCTCACCGTCGGCCAAGACGCGCACCTCCCTTGAGATTCGCTACCCGCGGCGGCCCGTGCTCAACCCTAGACATTGCCTGTGGGCCCGACAACCCGAGCGACTGGGGGCCTTTGGCAGGATGCCAAGCGTGGGTGACATGCTGCATCTCGCGGTCTACGTCCTCGCCGGGGTGGCCGTGATCGAGGCCGGCGCCATCGCCGTGCTCTCGGTGCTGCTGGTGCGCGGCCGCCGGGAGCTCGAGGAACTGCGAGCGCGGACCGACGCCCGCACTCAGCTGCTGTCGGGCGGGCGCGAAGCCGTCAAACGGGTGTGGAACGCCGCCAACGTGATGCGCAAGGAGGGCTTCGGCGCCGTTGTGCGCAGCTCGATCGAGGACCTCGCGGACTGGGCCGAGGTCGAGCGGCCCGACCTTGCCCGGGTCACCCCCGACGGCCGGGTGGTGATCCTGTTCTCCGACATCGAGGAGTCCACCGCGCTCAACGAACGCATCGGTGACCGCGCCTGGGTCAAGCTGATCAGCGCGCACGACAAGCTCATTTCGGGACTCGTGCGGGAACGGTCCGGCCACGTGGTCAAGAGCCAGGGCGACGGCTACATGATCGCCTTCTCGCGCGCCGAGGAGGCGGTGCGGTGCGGCATCGATGTGCAGGAAGCGCTGCACAACAACGGAAAACGTAAGCGACACGAGGACATTCGGGTCCGGATCGGCATCCACATGGGCCGGTCCGTGCGCCGCGGCGACGACCTGTTCGGGCGCAACGTCGCGATGGCGGCCCGGGTCGCCGCCCAGGCCGCCGGGGGCCAGATCCTGGTGAGCGAACCGGTGCGAGATGCCCTGCGCGACTGTGACGGGATCCGATTCGACGAGGGGCGCGAGGTGGAGTTGAAGGGCTTTTCGGGCCGCTACCGGTTGTTCTCCGTCGAGCCCGAAGCCGATCCCGACTTGGATTGAAAGCTCGCCGCGTCGGATTCGGCCAGTCGCTGATGGAGCCGGGCGCGGATCTCGTCGGGCGTGTAGGCGCGTCGCTTGCGTTGGTCGCGGGCCACCAGGACTCCCCCGGCCACCACGCCGGCGACACCGGCGAGCCCGATCCACTTCCAAACCCTGCGCATAATTGACAGGCTATTACCACGCAAGGTCGCCCGCGAAGTCCTCCCCGGGCTAATAATGACTGCGCTGGCGAAACCCGAAGCGACGGGCGGATTTACATGCTGACACTGGACCAGGCGCTGGACGAGACCCGGACCGGCGACCTCTGGCTGTTTCGCGGCCGCTCACGACCCGACCGCGCGATCCAGACGTTGACGAACGCTCCGGTGAACCACGTCGGCATGACGGTGGCCATCGACGACCTTCCCCCGTTGATCTGGCATGCCGAGCTCGGCGACAAACTGGTCGACGTCTGGACCGGCACCAATCACCGCGGCGTGCAGCTCAACGATCTGCGCCAAGCCGTCCTGCAATGGACCGACCGCTACCAACAGCGGTGCTGGCTGCGCCAGCTGACGCCGTATGCCACCCGCGAACAGGAGAACAGGCTCTTGCGGGTAATCGCGCGAATGGACGGCACCGCGTTTCCCACCACCGCCCGCCTGACCGGCCGGTGGTTCCGCGGTCGGCTCCCGACCATCAACGACTGGGTGCGCGGAATCCCCTTGGTGGACAGTAAGGTTCGTGAGCAGACGCAGCGCCGCAGGCAAGAGCGCAAGATGAGCCTGGAGACGGCGTACTGCGCGGAGACGGTGGCGATCACCTACGAGGAGATGGGCCTGATTGTCACCGACAAGGACGCGAATTGGTTTGACCCGGGGTCGTTCTGGAGCGGTGACGCGCTCCCGCTCGCCCCGGGGTACCAGCTGGGCAGTGAAATCGCGGTCGCCGTCGGCTAATCGACGGTCATTTCCCCCAGCTCGGACCAGCCCGTCGCCTCGACCGTCTGGTTGATGATTTTGGGCGTGGATTTCAGCGCCTGCGGCAGCTCCTGCATCGCCCGCTTGAAGTGATCGCTGTTGACGTGGACGCCGCCCGCCTCGTCGTCCCGGAACGCCTCGACGAGGACGTACTCCGCCGGGTTGTCGAGGCTGCGCGACCACTCGAACCACAGGTTGCCCTCTTCGGCACGGGTGGCCGCGGTGAACGGGGCGACCAGTTCCGGCCAGCGATCGGTCCACTCCGGCTTGGTCTCGAACTTGACCACGATGAAGATCATGGCCGCAGGATACGTGCCGCGGGCGCGCAGGCGCGCAGCGGTTCTCCAGCAAAATTCGCCTAGGCATCCACTTTGACGCCTAGGCGAATTTCTGCTATTAGATTTCGCCGGTTTTCGGCCCGGCTCACACCCGCACGAAAGTGGCGCGCGTCACAACCGGGCCATTATCGCGATCGGTTCACATTCGCGGCGAATGCGCTCCCATTCGGATAATGAGACCGGCGCGAATCCAATTCTTTATGGATTGGGAATTGCGGGATCCCCGGGCGGCGGCGCGTCCGGCGCCGGCAGTGCCGGGGCCGGGGCGTCGACCAAAACCGCGGGCGGAGCAGGCGCCTCCGGCGGCGGCGGAGGCGCGTCCGGCGGTGGCGGGGGCGCGTCGGGTGGCGGCGGCAGTGCGACGTCGCCATCCGGCATCGGCAGGAACATGTGGTGGGTGAATCCCGCCTGGTAGGCGCCGGCGCCTCCGATGTGCACGCCGCCGCGTTCACCGCTGGATACCGGCGTGCCGTCCGGCAGGGTCACCGCGGTGTGCCCGCCGTTCCAGCCGATGACCAACGCATTGGGCGCAGTCCCGTACTGGAAGCCGCGCTGTAACAACGCGGCCTCCTCGTTGCCGGTGTTGAACCTGCTACCGAACACCGGCCTGTCGGTCGCCGCGTTGGCGACCCAAGAAGCGAGCCCAGAGCAATCGGTCCCGGCGGGAGAATCTCCACCCGGAATATAGGGCGTCCCGGAGACCTGATTGATGAGCGACATCAACGTTGCTAAAACAACCATGGGCAGGCACCGTAGCAATTGCGTTCATGGCGAACCAAAATTTGTGGCCCTCGTCATGCGTAAATAACGCAATGGCGTGCGCCACATCGATAGCGAATCGATTACGAGCCAGCAAATTTCTCGCCGCGAAATCTCGCCGGCCGGCGAGCTCAGCGGGGCCGCAACATCACGACCGGAATCTCGCGTTCGGTCCAGCTCTGGTAGGTGTCGAAGTCCGCGTAGAGCTCGGCCAGTCGTGGCCACAGGCGGCTGCGCTGTTCTGCGTCGGCGGTCACCGCGCGCACCGGTCGCCGCTCGCCGCCGATTTGAACGGTCCGATCCACCCGTTCGTCTTCCGGTAAACCCACACCTGCACCCTGCTCGTGTGGCGGAAGATGACCGGCAGCAGCGGTGAGTCCAGCTGCTCGGGCCGCTTGGGTGCGGTCATTGCAGCGCCACCCCGAGTTCCTGGGCGAAGACGTTGATCATGTGCTGGACGCCAATCTCGTTGCGGCCGATGATCATGTGGTCGTGTTGGCCGTGCCTGACACCTTCGCCGCACTGGGGCAGCATCGCGAAGTCCTCGTCGCGAACGGCCGCGTGCACCCCTTCATAGACGGCGTCGTATCCGGCCCTCATGTCATCGTTGGTTGCCGGGACGCGGGCCATCCAGCTGTGCCGGACCGTGCAGCGCGTCGGCTCGCCGTCGGGCAGGATGTCGATAATCTCCACGCCCACAGGGCTGTTGGCGAGAATGAGATTTGGATACACCCAGTAGATCACCCCCATGTTCATCAGCGGTTCCGTCGAAGCGGTGGGGTCGGTCTCCACGTTAGTGATCCAGTTGAACGGGAAGCCGATGCGGTGATGCTTGCCGAACTCGTCGTAGACCATCGTGTTGGCCAGGGTGTTCTGCCCGATGAGGCTCTCGCCGTGGACGTAGGGAAAGTGGTATCCCTCGGCGAACGCTTCCAGCGCGCCCTTCCACGACACCTTGGAGGTGAACTCGCGCTGCGTGTGGTATCCGTACGCCTCGTAGTTCCACAGCGCCAGCTCGGCGTCGAGGGCGCCGAGGTGCGCGTCGAGATCGAGGGTCGCATCGGCGGTCAGTACCGCCCAGACGAACCCGTGGCGTTCCTCGGACGGCAGTTCCACCAACCCGTATTTCTTCGGATCCATGGAATCGAAGCCGGCCTTGCCGGGAACCATGAACAGCTCGCCGGTGTTCCGGTATGTCCAGGCGTGATAGGGACACACGAACCGGGAGGCATTGCCGGATCCGCACGCGGGCATGGCCCCCCGGTGGCGGCAGTAGTTGAGCAAGACGTGGCTGGCGCCGGAGCGGTCACGGGTCACCAGGAGCGAATCGCCCAGCACCGAGCGGACCACGTAATCGTTCTTCGCCGCCACCTGGGCCGACGGGACGATGGCCAACGGCACCTTGCGCAGGATCTGCGACTCCTCGATCTCGGTGATCTTCGGATCGCGGTAATAGTGCAGCGGCACCTTGAGTTCCCGCTCGGCCAGGTCCGTCGTGCCGTCCAGCGCGTGGCGCAACCCTCGCCGGGTCAGCTTCTCGTCGGTGCCGTTGACTGGGCTTTCGGTCGGTAACGGCATCGTCTGACCATACATCTGCTGTGGTTTGTCTTGTCAAGGTTCGGCGGGCCCTTGTGCGACGATCACGCAATGCGACGCCACGGCTGGTCCGGGGACATCCCGGCGGACGACGACGAAGCGGTCGCTCGCATCATCGACACGGCGCGCGCCGCCATCGACCAACGCGGCACCGTGAGCGTGTCCGAGGTCGCCCAGAGCCTCGGCGTGACGCGCCAAACCGTCTATCGCTACTTCCCGACCCATGAGGCGCTCCTGGGTGCCACGGCGCTCTCGGCCGTCGACGCCTTCCTGAATCGGCTCGCCACCCATCTGGGTTCGATCACCGACCCTACCGAGGCCGTGGTGGAGGGCATCGCCTACACCTACGAGCAGATCGCCCACGACAAGTACCTCAGCCTGGTATTGCAGCCGGGTAAGGCCAGCGCCCTGACCGCCGGGGTGACCTCGGACATGGCGATCTCGTTCGGCAGGTCGATCTTGCAAAGGTTCGAAGTCGACTGGGCCGCAGCGGGTTTCACTGCGGGCAAGCTCGATGAACTGGTCGAGGTCATGCTGCGCGTGCTGCAGTCGCTCATCGTGGACCCCGGACGCCCCGCACGCACCGGAAAGCGGCTACGCGCCTTCCTGACGGACTGGATCGCGCCGTCAGTGCGTGCGCATTCCGTCGTGCGGCGCTGAAATTACTTCTCCGACAGCACAATTCCGAATTTGGCGCGGGCCGCGTCGGTGACGGGGGTGAACAGGTTGACCAGATTGCCGTCGGGATCCCGGAACAACAGGGCCCGGTTTCCCCACGGCATGGTCGTCGGCTCCGTCACGATGTCGGCCACGTGGTCGCGAAGCCGCTCGTAATCCGCGTCCACGTCCTCGACCAGGAATTCCACTATCGCGCTGCGGTTTGCCGCCGGCTCGGCCGATCCCGCCCCGAACAGCGACACCGTCTTGTCACTGCCGATGGCCAGCGTGCCGACCGGCGTCGGGATCTCGGCGAAGAGCTCATTGCCCCATACCGCGGAGGCTTCGGTGACCATCTCGTAGAAGCCGACGAGCCGATTGACGTCGGCGGTGATGATGCGGGTCGAAACAAACTTCATGGAGCCCCTTCCTGTGGCGGTGTCTAGCGTCGACGCAAGGCTAGGCGCGACCACCGACAAGCCTCCGACAAGCTTCCGACACGAGCGCTAAACCGGGGTCCAGATCCCGTTGTTCCAGAAGCCCCAAGCGTTGACCGTGGGGTTCCACATCAGCCGAGCCCCGGGCGCCCACGAGGGCGGGGGTGGCTGCGGCGGCGCCCACCCCGGCGGGGGTCCCCACGGTCCCCAGCCAGGCGGGCCCGGCGCGCCTTGCCAGTCGTGGCAGTGGTTCCAGTCCCAGTTATAGGCGGTGCCCCAGGCCGGGTCCCACTGATCACCGGGGCACCAGTGACTGCTCGGGACGGGAACCGGAGCCGCCTGCGCCGTGGGTTCGGAGCCGCCAGCCAGACCGACGGCCAACAAAGCCAACGCGCCCAGGATGCCCGCTGACCGGCGGACCCACGGTCTCGTTTGATTTACCGACGACATCACTGAGCCGCCGTCCCCTCATCTGGCGAAGCGGCCCGATCCTCGAGACCCCGTCGGGTCTCGGCCACCGCACGCCTGATTTCGGCGTCTTCCCGTTTAGCAGCGGCCTGGCTGCGCTCCGCCCGTTCGTCGACGCGCCGGAGCCGCTCGCGCTCCCGCTGCGCGGTCGCGCCCTCGCGGTCGTCGGCCGCCTGCTCGCGGTCGTCGGCGGCCTGCTCGCGGTCGTCGGCGATTCGGTCCCGCTCATCGGCGACGCGTTCTCGTTCGTCGGCGACGCGCTCGCGCCTGGAGAGCTCGATCTCACGCCGCGCGAGAGACTCCTCGCGGCTATCCAGCTCGGCTGCGCGTCGTTCGGGTTCGTCCCGCGTTTCGGTGCCGCCATCAACGACCACGGCTTACCTTAACGCCGCGCGGCCCCCGACGTAATTGTGGAAGCCCGAGGTCACCGGGTAGGCAGCGTTCTGCTCGCCTGCCTTGCGACGCCGGCCACCGTGTTGGCTAGGTCCGGACGACTTGTGGCAAAAGCACGAATCGCACGATAAAACGACCAAAGTTGGCGGGGAGTAGGGACTTTCGGGATCCAGGCCAACTCCCAATGAATCCCGTTGATCGGATCGTCAAAGAAAACGGCGTAGTAACCGGGCCAGTACTGCGGGTACTCCTTCGGGGCGTCGGTGACGGGGATATCGTTTGCGATCAAGAACTCACGGTGGACGCGGTCGACTTCCCTCCTGCTCCGGGCCCATAGAGCGACGTGATTGATGCCGACCGCCTGGTCGCGGTGCGTCAACTTGTTTCCGGTACGGGCCGGCTGAATGCCGATGTAGCTGTGCGGGCTGAGATGACGCGCCATGTAGTAAGTCGACTGGTATTCCATGTTCAAGGACGAGAAGCTGCTGTATCCGAGCCAGCCGAACAACGCGTCATAGAAGGCGATGGAGTCGTCGTAGTCCAGAACCGCAAACTCGACGTGACAGACACCGCGCCACCGCATCATGCCTCCTCCGGACCGCTTACTACGAAAAGTAGTACCCGCAACGCCAAGTGCGAAGCACCAGTAAGGCTGATGCCGCCTTGGCTCACGCGAACGGTCATCGCGGCAAACCCATTCAGGGCCTGTATTTTCCGGTGACTTGGTCGTATCGTGCTGCCGGAGGGCTACCAGTTAGGAACGCCGATGCGGAAGATACCCCTAGCGACCATCGCGCTGGCCACGATGGCTATTCCCGTCGCGGCACCGGCATCAGCCGAGCCGGTGATGGCCGCCGACGAGGTGGTGAATGGGATGTACACCGTCCACTTCGGCGACGGAAGTATGCAGGATCTGACGTTCAAGGCCACGTCGTGCGGTATCGGCTGCACCCAGGTCGCTTTCTCCAACGCCTCGGGCCAGGCCCAGTTCTACGCTGATCACTGGCATCTGGCCCTTCCGCCGAATCCCGCGGCGTGGCGCTGCAATGACGGGACGACACATCGGGGCTTCGAAGAATGGAACTGGGACCCCATTGCGGGGACTGGCACGATGGTGGTCGTCCGCACCGAGGCCGCTTGCGGGTATTCGGACCACAGCAGCCAACCCATCGCACATCGCTTTACCTTGACCAAGACGAGTAGTCAGTCGGGGGAGCCAAGCGTTCTTCCGCCCGCCATCGCGTAGCTACTGCCGCCCTTCCAGCAGATGGGCGTACGGGTCCGCTTCCGCGCCAACGGATTCCGGCATCGGATAGTACGTCTTGATGAGCAGGTTGCCGTCGTCGTCCCAGGCGAACGTCTCGATGCTGTAAGCCATTTGGACGTTCGGCTCGGTACCGAAGTGGTTCTCGCACACCCACGCCATCTCGTTCCCGTTGACCTGCACCGTGATCATCTTGATCTTCAGGATCGACTGGAACATGTCGAACGCCTCCGACGTCGCGGCGGCGAAACCGTGCTTCTCCTCGGTGCCGACGGGGTCGAACATGCGGACCTCGCCGGGGCAGATCGTGCGCCACGACGCCACCCACTCGTCCTTCTTGCCCTGATTCCATAAGTCAGCGTGTTTGGCAGCGTGCGCCAAACGAGCCTGGCGGCTCGGAACCTTGCTCATCTCAGCCCCATCTCCGGTCACATCAACGTGATGGTCACGATAGCTGGACACCTGTCCAGTGGGAAGCCCCAACCGTCTTCGACCGCTGACTAGACGTTGAACCGGAACTCCACCACGTCGCCGTCGGCCATGACGTAGTCCTTGCCCTCCATGCGGACCTTGCCGGCCGCCTTGGCCGCCGCCATGGACCCGGCGGCGATCAGGTCGTCGTACGATACGATCTCGGCCTTGATGAAGCCCTTCTCGAAGTCGGTGTGAATCACCCCGGCGGCCTTGGGCGCGGTGTCGCCTTGATGAATTACCCACGCCCGCGCCTCTTTTGGCCCCGCCGTCAGGAAGGTCTGCAGCTTGAGCGTGTGAAAACCCGCCCGCGCCAGCGCGTCGAGCCCGCGCTCGGTCTGCCCGATGGACTCCAGCAGCTCGACGGCCGACTCGTCGTCGAGCTCGACCAGCTCGGATTCGATTGCGGCGTCGAGGAATACGGCGTCGGCCGGCGCGACGAGCTCGCGCAGCTGCGCGACCCGCGCGGCGTCGGTCAGCACCGCCTCGTCGGCGTTGAAGACGTACAAGAACGGCTTGATGGTCAGCAGGTTCAGTTCGCGCAGCAGCGAAACATCACTCCCCGCGGCGAACAGCGTCTTGCCCCCATCCAGCACCGCCTGCGCGGCGACGGCGGCGTCGTAGACGGGCTTGCGCTCCTTGTTGGTGCGCGCTTCCTTCTCCAGCCGCGGCAGCGCGCGCTCGAGCGTCTGCAGGTCGGCCAGGATCAACTCGGTCTCGACGACCTCGATGTCGGACTTGGGGTCCACCTCGCCCGCGACGTGGGTCACGTCGTCGTCGGAAAACACCCGCACCACCTGGCAGATGGCGTCGCATTCGCGGATGTGGGCCAGGAACTTGTTGCCCAACCCGGCCCCCTCCGACGCGCCCTTGACCAGCCCGGCGATGTCGACGAATGTGACCGGCGCCGCAACGATGCGCTCGGAGGAGAAAAGCTCTGCCAGCTTGGCCAGCCGCGGATCCGGCAGCGAAACCACGCCCTCGTTGGGTTCGATCGTCGCGAACGGATAGTTCGCCGCCACCACGTTATTGCGGGTCAGCGCGTTGAACAGCGTCGACTTGCCGACGTTGGGCAGGCCGACGATTCCCAGGCTGAGGCTCACGGGGAACCAAGTCTAAGGGGCCGACCGCGGCGGTTCGTTCGTGCGTGCGGCTTTGTTTTTGCGGGGGCACGCCAACCGTCGCTAACAAGGTCTTTACGGGCGTTTCGGCTCATTCCCGGTACGGTCTACATGTGTCAGCGCAGCGGGAAAGATCGGCGGTTGAGGCCAACCACCGCTCGATTCACCCCAGGATCCCAGGTGTGCCGTGGTGGGCGGCCCTGCTCATCGCGGTGTCCGCGACCGCCATCGGTTACGGCATCGATGCCGGGATGGGCCACAAGGACCTGACGCACGTCTTCGCGGGCTTCTATATAGCCGGTTGCGTGGCCGCGGTACTGGCCGTGCGACAGGAGGGCGTGTTCACCGCGATCATTCAGCCACCGCTGATTCTTTTCTGCGCGGTCCCCGGCGCCTACTGGATGTTCCACGGACGCAAGCTCGGCAACCTCAAGGATCTCCTGATCAACTGCGGGTATCCGCTCATCGAGCGCTTCCCGCTGATGCTGGGGACCGCGGGCGGCGTGCTGCTGATCGGCCTGGTGCGCTGGTATTTCGGGAAGTCGGCCCCAACGGTCGCAGCCGGCTCCGAGGAAGAGGCCGCAACGGCGACGTCGCGAACCTCCCATTCTTCTTTCAGCGGCATTGGCGCGAAACTGAATTCGCTCCTCGGCCTGGCTCGTCGCGAGGACGAGGCGGAGGACGCACCGGCCACCGGCTCCAAGCGAACCCGCGCGTCCGGACGGTCCGCGAACGCCGCCTCGAGGGGCCGCCGGACGGCGAGCACCGACAGGTCCGCCGCGCGTTCGAGCCGGAGCCACTCCCGGCGAGCGCGACCGCCGCTTCACGACGAGGGCGAACCCGCAACCGACCGGCCGCGACGCCGGCGCCCGGCACCGCCACGTGACTTCGACGCCGCCGAGCCCCCGCCGCGGCCGCGTCGCCGCCAACGGCCGTCGGGCGATCCCGACCCGCGGGAAATGCGTCGCGAGCCGCGCGCCCGCCGCGATCCCTACGACCGGCCGACTCCCCGGAGCAGCCGCTTCGACGGCTACGAGCCGCCCAGCGAGCGCTACGACCGGTACGAGTCATACGAGCCCCCGCGCCGTCGCCCCTCCCCGAGCGGCAACGGCAACTCGACCCACCACCCGATTTCACGGGTGCGCTACCGCGGGGAGACCCCGTTGAGCGAGCCCAGGGAACCGCGAGCCGAGCGCCGGGGTAGTTCCCGCGCGCAACGCGGCTTCCCGGCTGAATCCTGGGAGTACGAGGGTTAGCTAGCGCGACGACCGGATCTCGCGGGGCAGCGCGAACACCAGGGTCTCCTGGGCCGTCGTCACCGGCTGCACCACGTCGAAGCCGCAGTCGGCGAGCCGCTCGAGCACACCGCGCACCAGCACCTCGGGCACCGACGCACCGGAGGTGACGCCCACCGTCGTGACACCCTCCAACCACGCCGGGTCGATGTCGTCGGCGCAGTCGACCAGGTGCGCGGCCGCGGTGCCGCCGCCCAGCGCCACCTCGACGAGCCGCACCGAGTTCGACGAGTTGCGCGACCCGACGACGATGACCAGCTCGCATTCGGGCGCCATCGCCTTGACGGCGACCTGGCGGTTCTGGGTTGCGTAGCAGATGTCGTCGCTGGGCGGGTCCTGCAGCTTCGGGAAGCGTTGGCGCAGCCGCTCGACGATCTCCATCGTCTCGTCGACCGAGAGCGTGGTCTGCGAGAGCCAGACCACCTTGTTCTCGTCGCGCACCGTCACGTTGTCCACCGCGGCCACGCCGTCGACCAGCTGCACGTGCTCGGGCGCCTCGCCGGCGGTCCCGACGACCTCCTCGTGCCCTTGGTGGCCGATGAGCAGGATGTCGTAGTCGTCCCGGGCGAAGCGCCTGGCCTCGTTGTGCACCTTGGTGACCAGGGGGCAGGTGGCGTCGATGGTCTGCAGGTTGCGTTCGGCGGCGGCGGCGTAGACGGTCGGCGCGACGCCGTGCGCGGAGAACACCACGATGGCGCCCTCGGGTACCTCGTCGGTCTCCTGCACGAAAATGGCGCCGGCCTTCTTCAGCGTGTCGACGACGTGCCGGTTGTGCACGATCTCGTGGCGCACGTAGACGGGGGCGCCGTGCTTCTCCAGGGCGCGCTCGACCGTCTCGACGGCCCGGTCCACCCCCGCGCAGTAGCCACGCGGCTCCGCCAGGAGCACCCTCTTGCGGGCTGGGTCGTCGGCTACCGAGCTGGCTGGTCCCACAGAGCCGGGAATTCCCATGTCAACAGTCGGCGGCATGACATTCAGGGTACCGGCCGGCGGTCGGCTTGGACTTATCCGCCGGTTGAGGCAGTCTTGGACCCATGGCCACTGCACCGTACGGAGTTCGGCTGATAGTCGGCGCGGCGACAGTCGCTGTCGAGGAGACCATGAAGCTGCCGAAAACCATCCTGATGTACCCCATGACGCTGGCCAGCACGGCGGCGCACATTGTGATGCGATTTCAGCAGAACCTCGCCGAGCTGGTCATCAAGGGCGACAGCACGCTGGAGTCGATCTTTCCGCCCAAGGACGAGAAGCCGGAGTGGGCGACCTTCGACGAGGACCTGCCCGAAGACGACGGGGCCGCAGCGGCGGACGGCGACGAAACCGAGCGGCGCGCCGAGGGGCGGTTCGCGCTGTACTCGGTGGCCGAGGCCCACGAGGACGCCAGCGCGCTCGTCAAACCCGCGAAGCAATCGAAGAAGCCCGCGGCCAAACCGACCGTCGCGCAGCCCGCGGTGGCGGCTGAACTCGACTACCCGACGCTGACGCTGGCCCAGCTGCGCGCCAGGCTGCAGTCGCTGAGCGTCGACGAGCTCGAGGCCCTGCTGGCCTACGAACAGGCCACCAAGGCCCGGGCGCCGTTCCAGACTCTCCTCGCCAACAGGATCACCCGCGCGAACGCGAAGTGACCCGAGCGGCCAATCCCGAACCCAACTCCGCGGAGAACCCCTTTCCGGTGCGCGCGGTAGCGGTGCGCGTCGCGGGCTGGATCGACAAGCTGGGCATCGTCTGGGTCGAGGGGCAGCTGGCCCAGATCACGATGCGCCCCGACTCCAAGACGGTGTTCATGGTGCTGCGCGACCCGGCCGCCGACATGTCGCTGACCGTGACGTGCTCGCGTGACCTGGTGGCAAACGCGCCCGTGAAACTCGCCGAGGGCACCCAGGTGGTGGTCTGCGGCAAGCCGTCGTTCTACACCGGCCGCGGCACATTCTCGTTGCGGCTCAGCGAGATTCGCGCGGTGGGCATCGGCGAGCTCTTGGCGCGCATCGACCGGCTGCGCCGGCTGCTCGACGCCGAAGGGCTCTTCGACCCGCGGCTCAAGCGACCAATCCCCTTCCTGCCCAACATGATCGGGCTGATCACCGGCCGCGCGAGCGCCGCCGAACACGACGTGACGACCGTCGCCGGCGCCCGCTGGCCCGGGGTGCGTTTCGCGGTGCGCAACACCGCCGTGCAGGGACCCAACGCGGTCGCGCAGATCGTCGAGGCGCTGGCCGAACTCGACCACGACGTCGATGTCGACGTGATCGTGCTGGCCCGCGGCGGGGGCAGCGTCGAGGACCTGCTGCCGTTCTCCGACGAAACGCTGTGCCGCGCGATAGCGGCCTGCCGCACCCCGGTGATCAGCGCGATCGGGCACGAGCCCGACAACCCGCTGTGCGATCTGGTCGCCGACCTGCGCGCCGCGACCCCCACCGACGCCGCCAAGAAGGTGGTTCCCGACACCGCGGCCGAGCAGCGGCTGGTCGACGACCTGCGCCGGCGCAGCGCGCAGGCCCTGCGCAACTGGGTGTCCCGCGAACAGCGCGCGCTGATCCAGCTGCGCAGCCGCCCGGTGCTGGCCGAGCCGCTGACCGCGCTGACCGCCCGCGCCGACGAGATCCACCGCGCCCGCTCCGCGGTGCGCCGCGACATCCGGCGGCTGGTCGCAGCCGAGACCGACCGCGTCGGCCACCTGGGCGCGCGGCTGGCCACGCTGGGCCCCGCGGCCACCCTGGCCCGCGGCTACGCCGTCGTGCAGACCGTTCCCGACGCGGGGCCCGCGGCGGTGCTGCGTTCGGTCGACGACGCGCCGCCGGGCATGCGGCTGCGGGTGCGGGTGGCCGACGGCGCCGTCGCGGCCGTGAGCGAGGGGGTGTCCGATGGCGGCCAATGACGAAGAATCGGGACGGCCAATTACGCCCATTAGTCAACTTGGTTATGAAGCGTGCCGCGACGAGCTGATCGAAGTGGTGCGGCTGCTGGAACAGGGCGGCCTGGACCTAGATGCGTCGCTGCAGCTCTGGGAAAGGGGCGAGCAGCTGGCCAAACGGTGCGAAGAGCACTTAGCTGGAGCGCGCAAGCGGGTCGAGGACGCGCTGGCCGCCGCCGAGCCCGACGAGGGCTGAGCACCGGCGGGGCCGCTCAGTAGGACGGCTATCACCCGTTCAAGATTGGAACACGTTTCAGTTAAGCTTTCCGCATGGGTGATCCATCACTGACAACCGAACTCGGGCGCGTCCTGGTCACCGGCGGCTCGGGGTTTGTCGGCGCGAACCTGGTGACCACCCTGCTCGACCGCGGATACCAGGTGCGTTCCTTCGACCGCGCCCCCTCACCGCTCCCGGCGCATCCACAGCTGGAGGTGCTGCAGGGCGACATCACCGACGCGGGCGTCTGCGCCGCGGCGGTCGACGGCATCGACACCGTGTTCCACACCGCCGCGCTCATCGAGCTGATGGGCGGCGCGTCGGTCACCGAGGAATACCGTCAGCGCAGCTTCGCCGTGAACGTCGGCGGCACGGAGAACCTGGTGCATGCCGGGCAACGGGCCGGGGTGAAGCGGTTCGTCTACACCTCGTCCAACAGCGTGGTGATGGGTGGCCAGAACATCGCCGGCGGTGACGAGACGCTGCCGTATACCCACCGGTTCAACGACCTCTACACCGAGACGAAGGTGGTCGCCGAGCGATTCGTGTTGGCGCAGAACGGTATTGAAGGCATGCTGACGTGCGCGATCCGGCCCAGCGGCATATGGGGCCGCGGCGATCAGACGATGTTTCGCAGGCTGTTCGAAAGCGTGATCGCCGGGCACGTCAAGGTGCTGATCGGCCGCAAGTCCGCCCGGCTGGACAACTCCTACGTGCACAACCTGATTCACGGTTTCATCCTGGCCGCCCAGCATCTGGTCCCCGGCGGCACGGCGCCCGGTCAGGCGTACTTCATCAACGACGCCGACCCGATCAACATGTTCGAGTTCGCCCGCCCGGTGGTGGAGGCCTGCGGCGTCAAATGGCCCCGGGTGCGCGTGAACGGCCCGATGGTCCGCGCGGCGATGAGCGGTTGGCAGCGGCTGCATTTCCGGTTCGGGATACCGGCGCCGCTGCTGGAGCCGCTGGCCATCGAGCGGTTGTACCTGGACAACTACTTCTCCATCGACAAGGCGCGCCGCGATCTCGGATACGAGCCGTTGTTCACCACCGATAAGGCCATGTCCGAATGCCTGCCGTACTACGTGGACCTGTTCGGCCAGATGAAAAGTCAGGCCGCAGCCCGGACGAAATAACGAGACAAGTTGGCTCGCATCATGACCGGCTTCACCGTGCGATGGCGCGCCAGACCAACTCAGAGATGATTTGGCAGTATTCGTCGTCAACCGGCTCGCCGGTGAATAGCGCGCGCATGTTTATCGGTGCGAACAGCAATTCCAGCACCGTCAGCGCGTCGACACCGTCTCGAAGTTCGCCACGCTCTCGTGCGCGGTCGACCACGACGCGATAGGTGCCCGCGCGAGCTCGCCAAATTTCCCTGCGAATCCGGGCGCTTGGCAAGTCCGGGTTGTCGATTATGTGCGTGATCTGTAAACGGCGCCCAATCTCTGAATTGACGTAATAGGTCATCCCGGCCGCCAGAGCAAACAGGTCGGTACGGAGCGAACCCGTATCCGGCGCCGTGACTTGTTCGCTCGGCCACGCCAAGAAAACTTCGAGCATGAGGTTGTCTTCGTCGCCCCACTCTCGGCGAATCGCCGATGGGTCGAGCCTGTGCCGGTCAGCCAGCGACAGAATGCGGAAACGGTCTATGCCCCAACGAGTTAGTTCATCATAGGCGGCGGCGAGCACTCGTTCGCGGAAATCCTCGGGCATCGAGTGCTCACCCACCCCTGACATCGCCACCCGCCTGCAACTGTGAACCTCGGTTTTCAAATGACTTACGCGATCTAACCATGGGCACTTCGCGGTGCTGACCTGGAGTTGATGAAAACGAGCGAGTTCAGGTTGGTGGTACTAGCGGAAGCTCACCATCTGGGCGCCCCAGGCGGCCCGGATGGGGGCGTCGACATCGTTGACGATCGCGTCGCGCTTGTCGATGAGCAGGCACGCGCGGTCGGCCTCCTGATAGGGCGTCCAATCCGGCTCTCCGGCCGGGCCCTCGGGTTTGCCATGGGTGGCGAAGTTGACCCACCTGGTGCGCACCCGTTTCGAAACCGCCTTGGCGGTCTTGGCGCCGCCGAGCTTCAGGGTCGGGTCCTTCGGCGCCCCGAGATTGCCCCAGACGTAAGGCAATTCGGTGGCGTGGGCGGCATTGACCAGCAGCAGTTTCAGCAACGGGGTCGCGTAGTCGAACCGGTACAGATACACCGGGGCCACGTGGGAGTGCCCTTCGGCCAGCCACACCGACGGCATCCGGAAGCCGACGTCGGTGGCGATGCTCAAAAACCTTGCCTTGCGCCGCAATCCGGAGTAGGCGGACACGATCTGCTCCTGGGTCGGCAATTGCAGGTCGGGTTGTTCGGCGGCGATCTGGGTGAACATCGACGTGATCGCGCGCGGGGTGATCGGCATCAGCGGCGAGCGCATGAGCCGGAACAGCGCCGCCTCATGCTTGTTGGTGCCGATGATCAGCGGCACCGGGTGCAAGCGACCCTCCTGCGCCAGCTTGACCGGATAGTCCTGCAGCAGCTCGCCGTCGACGATCGGGACGAATGCCAGCGTGCCCGGGTTGCGCACGGGCACTTCGTCGAACACCTGCTGCGACGCGGACAGGATCGCCGCGATCGGCGCGTCTGGCAACGCGTCGGGGTCCATTCGCAGTTTGTCGAGGAAGCTCGCGGCGACGCGCTCGGCCCGCTCGCGGTCGTACACCGATGTGGCCGGGGAACTCTGGGCGATCGCTCCGGCGAACAGGCCGTCGGCCGCCGGCGCCGCCAGCAGCGTCGTGACGATGCCCGCACCGGCGGATTCGCCGAACAGCGTGACGCGTTGGGGATCACCGCCAAACGCCGCGATGTTGTCACGCACCCAGCGCAACGCGGCCAGCACGTCGTGCAGCCCGATGTTCGAATCGAAGCGGCGCCGCGCGGTGCTGAACGACGACAGGTCGAGAAAGCCCAGCGCCCCAAGCCGATAGTTGACCGTCACCACCACGACGTCACCGCTACTGACCAACCGGTGGCCCTCGTAGAGCGGCTGGCTGGCCGATCCGAGCACGTAGGCGCCGCCGTGCAGCCACACCAGCACCGCTTTGGCGTCGCCGGGCGCGGTGCCCGCCGGGGCGAACACGTTCAGGCTCAGGCAGTCTTCACCCTGCGGCGCACCGAGTTCCAGGGGCATGTTGGGGAAGGTGGGTTGCGGGCAGGCCGGGCCGTAGGACGTGGCGTCGACGATCTCCGCCGACCGCGTCGGCGGCTCCGGACGCCGGAACCGCAGGTCGCCGACGGGCGGCGCGGCGTAACGGATGCCCTTCCAGCTGCGGACGCCGCCGTCGTCGCCGCCCCGGACCGGGCCATGAGTGGTTTCGACCACGCGGTTGTCGGTCGCCATGGTTCTCGAACTTCCCTAACTCAGCCGCTCGGTTAGGAATTCGACTACCCGCTTGCGCGCCTCGTAAGCGGGTTGACCGTCAACTTCGCGGACCTCGTCGGTCAGTACCGAGTGCGCCATCTTGCCGAAGCCACCCTCGTTGCCTGGGCGCGAGTCGATCTCGATGACCTCGAACGCGTCGCCGAGTCGCGCCTTGAGCGCCGCGAACCGTTCCCGCGGCACCACGGGGTCCTCGCTGAACCGCAGTCCCATCGCGCACAGCCCGTCGTTGGCGCACCGATCGACCACGGTGGTCATTTCGGACTCGCTCAAGCCCGTGTCGGCGCGCCGCTTGCGGCCCAGCGGCAGCGGCACCGACGGCTGGGAAAGCACCGGGGCCAAAACGCTGTCGTCGACGGCGGCGGCCAACGCGAAGCCCCCGGTGAAGCACTGGCCGATGACGCCGACGCCCTTGCCCGGCGTCGACGCGTTGAGGTCGCGGGCCAGCGCGCGCAGGAACAACGACACCGGCCGCTCCTTGTTGGTGGCGAACGCCGCGAATTCCTTTGCGACACAGGCGCGCGTGATGGTGCCGACGATGGAGCCGAGCGTCTTCGGCTTGCCGGGCTCACCGAACAGCGACGGCATGGCGACAGTGAAGCCGTTGTCCACCAGGTGATTACCCAGGCCCAGCACCGCGGGGTGAATGCCGGGGATCTCGGGAATCAGCACCACGCCGGGGCCGGTGCCCTTGCGGTAGACGTCGTGGGTGTAGCCGCCACCCGTGAAAGGTGCCACCGACCATCCGGACAGGTCTGCTTGGGGTGCGGTCACTCGGTGCCTTCTCTCAGCGGGCGGGTAACGGCGACGCCGTCTGCGTCGCCGAGGCCAGCGTACGGAACTCGTCGGGGCTACCGGCACCCGTAATCGCGATCTGAGTGGCGCCGGCCGGGCCGATCAACCGGGTGGTCCACACCGGCTCGGTGTCGGAGCCGTTGCGGCCCGCGGCGCGATAGACGACCCAGTTGACCCCGCCGACGTCGACCGCCCCGGTCGGATACGCCGACGGATGGACCGATCCGACGAGCTTGTCCTCGTCGGCGTTGCTCTGGATCAGGCCCAGGTACATGCCCGTCGGGCTGATGTAGCCCACGGTCGAGGTGGCCGCGTGCAACCGTTGACCCGTCGAGGGGTCGGTCCGGCCGTTGTCGATGCCCCCGCGACCGCCCGAGTTGGGGTGCCACCCGGCGGGCAACTGCGGCAGCCGAATCGGAAAGCCCAGCGCCTGGGCGTCCGCCCGCAGGGCTGCCGCCGCGTCGTAGGACGGGATGGTGCCCTTGTTCGTCCCGACGGGCTGAAACGAACACATCCCGACCAGGCCGGCCAGCAGGATGCAGCCGATGACCAGCGGCATCAGCGACCAGAACATGTCGCGGCCGTCCTGCAGCAACCGGGGCTTTGCCGGTTTGGGCGCCGGCGCCGGCTCGCCCAACGCTGCGTTCGGCTGCGGCTCGTCGGTCATAACGCCGAGTATCCCAGTTCCCGCAGACCGATCCGCTTCTGGGACAATCGGCAACCATGAGCGATCGCCCCCAACGCCGCGAAGCCCCCGACCGCAACCTGGCGATGGAGCTGGTCCGGGTCACCGAGGCCGGGGCCATGGCGGCCGGCCGCTGGGTAGGCCGCGGCGACAAGGAGGGCGGCGACGGCGCGGCGGTCGACGCCATCCGCGAGCTGGTCAACACCGTGTCGATGCGCGGCGTGGTGGTGATCGGCGAGGGCGAGAAGGACCAGGCGCCGATGCTCTACAACGGCGAGGAAGTCGGCAACGGGGACGGGCCGGAGTGCGACTTCGCCGTCGACCCCGTGGACGGCACCACGTTGATGAGCAAGGGCATGCCCAATGCCATCTCCGTGCTGGCGGTGGCCGACCGCGGGGCGATGTTCGACCCGTCGGCGGTGTTCTACATGAACAAGATCGCCGTCGGGCCCGAGGCCGCCAACGTGCTCGACATCACCGCGCCGATCGCCGAGAACATCAAAGCCGTCGCCAAGGTCAAGGCCCTGTCGGTGCGCGACATGACGGTGTGCATCCTGGACCGGCCGCGGCACGCGCAACTCATCGAAGACGTCCGCGCCACCGGGGCCCGGATCCGACTGATCACCGACGGCGACGTGGCCGGCGCCATCTCCGCGTGCCGGCCGGAGTCGGGCACCGACATGCTGGCCGGCATCGGCGGCACGCCCGAGGGCATCATCGCCGCGGCGGCGATCCGCTGCATGGGCGGGGCCATCCAGGCGCAGCTGGCCCCCAAAGACGACGCCGAGCGCCGCAAGGCGCTGGACGCCGGCTACGACCTGGACCAGGTCCTGACCACCGAGGACCTGGTGTCCGGCGAGAACGTGTTCTTCTGCGCGACCGGGGTGACCGAGGGCGACCTGCTCAAGGGCGTCCGGTACTACCCCGGCGGCTGCACCACCCAGTCGATCGTGATGCGCTCGAAGTCGGGCACCGTGCGCCTGATCGAGGCCTACCACCGGCTGTCCAAGCTCAACGAGTACTCCTCGATCGACTTCACCGGCGACAGCTCCGCCGCCTATCCCCTGCCCTGACCGACCCGACCCGCAACGAAACCAGGAGACCAATCTATGGCCACTGAGGACGCCGACGGCGCCGAGTACCGCATCGAGCACGACACCATGGGCGAGGTTCGGGTGCCGGCAAAAGCCCTGTGGCGCGCGCAAACTCAGCGCGCCGTCGAGAACTTCCCGATCTCGGGCCGCGGTCTGGAGCGCACCCAGATCCGCGCGCTGGGCCTGCTGAAGGGCGCCTGCGCGCAGGTGAACAAGGACCTCGGGCTGCTGGCGCCGGAGAAGGCCGACGCGATCATCGCCGCGGCGGCCGAGATCGCCGACGGCCGCCACGACGATCAGTTCCCCATCGACGTCTTCCAAACCGGTTCGGGCACAAGCTCGAACATGAACACCAACGAGGTGATCGCCAGCATCGCCGCCGCCAACGGGGTGACGGTGCACCCCAACGACGACGTCAACATGTCGCAGTCGTCCAACGACACCTTTCCGACCGCCACCCACATCGCGGCCACCGAGGCCGCGGTGCGCCACCTCATCCCCGCGCTCGAGGTGCTGCACGACGCGCTGGCGAGCAAGGCGCGCGAGTGGCAGACGGTGGTCAAGTCCGGCCGCACTCACCTGATGGACGCCGTCCCGGTGACACTGGGCCAGGAGTTCAGCGGCTACGCCCGCCAGATCGAGGCCGGGATCGAACGGGTCCGGGCCACGCTGCCGCGGCTGGGTGAGCTCGCGATCGGGGGCACCGCGGTCGGCACCGGCCTGAACGCACCCGACGGGTTCGGCGTCAAGGTGGTCGAGACGCTGGTCGCATCCACCGGCCTGAGCGAATTGCGCCCGGCGGTCAACTCTTTCGAGGCCCAGGCCGCCCGCGACGGGCTGGTCGAGGCCTCGGGCGCGCTGCGCACCGTCGCGGTGTCGTTGACCAAGATCGCCAACGACGTCCGCTGGATGGGATCGGGCCCGCTGACCGGCCTGGCCGAGATCCAGCTGCCCGACCTGCAGCCGGGCAGCTCGATCATGCCGGGCAAGGTGAATCCCGTTCTGCCGGAGGCGGTTACGCAGGTCGCTGCGCAGGTGATCGGCAACGACGCCGCGGTGGCCGTCGGCGGGTTGTCCGGCGCCTTCGAGCTCAACGTCTACATCCCGATGATGGCCCGCAACATCCTGGAGTCCTTCAAGCTGCTGTCCAACGTTTCGCGGCTGTTCGCGGAGCGCTGCATCGTCGGGCTCAAGGCGAACGTCGAGCACCTGCGCGAGCTGGCCGAATCGTCGCCGTCGATCGTGACGCCGCTGAACTCGGCCATCGGCTACGAGGAGGCCGCCGCGGTGGCCAAACAGGCGCTGAAGGAGCGCAAGACCATCCGACAGACTGTCATCGATCGCGGGCTGATCGGCGACAAGCTGTCGCTGGAAGAGCTGGACCGCCGCCTCGACGTGTTGGCGATGGCCAAGGTGAAGCCGGAGGAATAGATGAGAGCGGTTCGGCGATGACGACTCCCCCGGGCGGTCCCTACGGTCAGGATCCCTACGGCGCGAATCCCTATGGGCAGGGCCCATATTGGGGCGGCCCGCCGCAGGGTGGCCCGCCACCGGCCGGCCCTCCGCCGGGCGGGCCGCCACCGGGCGGCGGGTACCCGTACCCGGCGCCGGGTGGGCCGTACGCGGCGGGCCCCTACCCGCCCCAGCAGTTC
>NZ_LZKK01000302.1 GCF_001672815.1 Mycobacterium sp. E796
CGCCGCAGCGGCTTCGCCGCCTCGGCGATCCGCTTCTACGAAAGCCAGGGCCTCATCACGGCGACGCGGACGTCGGGTAATCAGCGCCGCTTCGAACGGCAGATGCTGCGCAGGCTGGCTTTCATCAAGGCCGCCCGCAACGTCGGGCTGAGCCTGGACGAGGTAGCCGACGCGCTCGCCACCCTCCCCGACGGCCGCACCCCCACCCGCGCCGACTGGACCCGGCTGTCCAAGACCTGGCGCGCCCGCCTCGACGACCAGATCGCCGGGCTGATCGCGCTGCGCGACAACCTCGACTCCTGCATCGGCTGCGGCTGCCTGTCACTGAAACGCTGCGCCATCTCCAATCCGGGCGACCTGGCGGCCGGCGCCGGAGCGGGCGCGATGTACCTGCCGAAATCGCTGCGGCGCCCGGCTATAGGTGCCCAACAGACGTAAAAGCCCCCAATTCCGGCCCGGAATGGGGGCTTTTACGTCTGCTCGCGGTATTAACTAGCTGGACTCGGCGAGCCGCTGCTTGAGCGCCTCGAACTCGTCCTTGACGCCGGTCGGCAGCTTGTCGCCGACGAACTCGAACCACTCCTCGATCAGCGGCAGTTCCCGGCGCCACTCGTCGGCGTTGACGGCCAGCGCCTGCGCGACCTCTGCGCTGTCCGCGTCGAGCCCCTCGAGGTCCAGGTCATCGGCGGTCGGCACGATGCCGATCGGGGTGTCCTGGCCGCCGGCCCGGTGCTCGATGCGGTCGACGATCCACTTCAGCACGCGGCTGTTCTCGCCGAAGCCCGGCCACAGGAACTCGCCCTTCTCACCGCGGCGGAACCAGTTGACGAAGAACACTTTCGGCAGCTTGGACTCGTCGGAGTTCTTGCCCAGGTCCAGCCAGTGCTGGAAGTAGTCGCCGACGTGGTAGCCCAGGAACGGCAGCATGGCCATCGGGTCGCGGCGCACGGTGCCGACCTTGCCCTCGGCGGCGGCGGTCTGCTCGCTGCCCATGGTCGCGCCCATGAAAACGCCGTGCTGCCAGTCGCGGGCCTCGGTCACCAGCGGCACCGTGGTCTTGCGGCGCGCGCCGAACAGGATGCCCGAGATCGGCACGCCCTGCGGGTCGTCCCACTCCGGCGCCAGGATGGGGCACTGCGACATCGGCGTGCAGTAACGCGAATTCGGGTGGGCCGCAGTGGTTTCCGTCTCGCGGAAGTACCAGTCGTTGCCCTTCCAGTCGATCAGGTGCTGCGGGTCGCCCTCCAGGCCTTCCCACCACACCTCGTCGTCGTCGGTCAGCGCGACGTTGGTGAACACGGTGTTGCCCGCAGCGATGGTGCGCATCGCGTTGGGGTTGGACTTCCAGTTGGTGCCCGGCGCGACGCCGAAGAAGCCGAACTCGGGGTTGACGGCGTACAGCCGGCCGTCCTTGCCGAACCGCATCCAGGCGATGTCGTCGCCGAGCGTCTCGGCGCGCCAGCCCGGAATCGTCGGCTGCAGCATGGCCAGGTTGGTCTTGCCGCACGCCGACGGGAACGCCGCGGCGAAGTAGTAGGCCTTGTTCTCCGGGGAGATCAGCTTGAGGATCAGCATGTGCTCGGCGAGCCAGCCCTCGTCGTGGGCCATGGCCGAGGCGATGCGCAGCGAGTAGCACTTCTTGCCCAGCAGGGCGTTGCCGCCGTAGCCGGAGCCGTAGCTCATGATCTCGCGGGTCTCCGGGAAGTGGGTGATGTACTTGGTCTCGTTGCACGGCCACGGCACGTCCTTCTGGCCGGGTTCGAGCGGAGCCCCGACCGAGTGCAGCGCCTTGACGAAGAAGCCGTCGTCGCCCAACTTGTCCAGGGCCGCCTTGCCCATCCGGGTCATCACCTTCATCGAGACGACGACGTATTCGGAGTCGGTGATCTCCACGCCGAGCTTGGGGTCGTCGGCACCGAGCGGGCCCATGCAGAACGGCACCACATACATCGTGCGGCCGCGCATGCAGCCGCGGTAGAGGTCCTTGAGGGTGGACCGCATCTCGGCGGGGTCCATCCAGTTGTTGGTCGGGCCGGCGTCGATCTGCCGCTCGGAGCAGATGAAGGTCCGCGACTCGACGCGCGCCACGTCGGACGGGTCGGACAGCGCCAGGAAGGAGTTGGGGTACTCCTTGGCGTTCAGCCGCTTGAAGGTGCCCGCCGCGACCAGCTGGTCGGTGAGCCGCTTCCACTCCTCGTCCGAACCGTCAGCGAAGACCACCCGGTCGGGCTGGGTCAGCTCGGCGACCTCCTCCACCCAGGACAGCAGCCCCTGGTGCTTGGTGGGCGCGGTGTCCAAACCGGGGATGGTCGCTGAAGTCATCGAAGTCTCCTGGATTCTTCTGCCTGCTTACTCGGCTCGTATTTGAGTTGCCTTGCTATGCCCTCGCCCACACAACGGTTTACATGGTGGCGTTAACTACAGGTTATCGTGAGCCACTTGTTCCGGAGGTCTCGGGCGGGTATAAGCCTTCTCACAACAACGATTCAGAAACAGGGCCAAACGTCACCCGTCGTCGCCATTGTCGCTCCTTGAAGCCGGTTCATCGGTGTCGCTCTCGGGTTGGGGTATACCCGGTTGTCCCAGTTCCGCACGCACCGCGTCCAGCGCAGCCTGGATGGTCGGCATCTCCCGGTCGCGCACCGCGGCCGCCCGCGCCGCCGCGATGGCGTGCTCACGCAGTTCGCTGTCGATGCCGCTGACCTGTTCGGCCACCTGCGCGTTCTCCGCCTCGTCGCGGGCCACCAGCGCGGTGCTCAGCAACGACTCGGCGACCAGCACCCGGGTCGCCACCAGCTCCTCCACCGTCGACTGCAGCGACGACGTCACGTCGCCCGCCCAGCGGTCCAGCAGCGCCCGGTCGCGCAGCAGGCCGCGAATGTGGACGACCACGAACGTGACCGCCACCCCGATGGCGACGCACCCTACCGCGCCCGCGGCCGCCAGTGCAGGGCTGAGCCGGGAGGCCAGCCCGCCGACCAGCCGGCTGAGTGTCAGCGCCACCCCAAGCCCGAAGCCGGCGCCCAGCAGCATCATCAGCCAGGTTTCGTGCCGCCGGGATTTCAGGGGCGCGGGCGGGACCTCGACCGTCGGCAGCGTCTCCTCTCCTTTTTGAAAGCCGGGCAGTGCCACCGGCACCCCCAACACCTGCGCGACCCCGGCGAGGTGGGTGCCGGTTCCCTCACTCACCTCGGCCACCACCTCGTCGACGCGGCCGCGCGCGTATTCACAGAAGCCGGCCAGCTGCCGCCTCGACAGACCGGCGGCGTCCTCTTGCAGCTCCGTGCGCACCGACGAACACCGGTTGCGCGCGAAGTAGGACAACTGCACGCGAGCCTGCTGAATCTGGCCGCGCAGCGTGATCGTGCGCTCGGTTTTCGCCTGCCGGCGCTGTCGCAGAGCCCCGCTGCGCTCCTCGCGCAACGCGTCGACCCGCGCCCGCCGTCCCGCGCCGTCGGCCTCGCGGTCGATGCGCTCGGCGACCGCCTGCAGCCGGGATTCCCAGGTCCGCAACCTGTTTCGCCTGGAAATGTCGGGATCGGCAAGTTGCTCGTCGACGGTACGCACCAGGTCCTCGACGCTCGGGTCGCCCAGGTCGGGCAGGGCGGCCGCGCCGACCCAGGGCACCCGGGCGTACCTCGGCGCGTGCGCGACCAGGGTGTCGCGGTTGGCGCCGAGGACGTCGCGCCAGTTGCGGTGCACGTCGGTCTTGGACACCACGCCGACGACCACGTCGGTGTGCTCGGCGGCGGCATCCAGCAGCGCGCAGTCCGATCCGGTCAACTGCGCCGCCGCGGAGACGACGAACACCAGCGCGATCGGCGCATCGCCGGGTCCCAGGTCCGCCGACTCGACGAACTTGTGCTGCGGCAGCCGTTCGCGCAGCGCCGAAACCACGGCGGTGACGCCGGCCAGCCACGGCCCGGTCACCAACACCACGTCGCGGCGGTTGATCCCGGGCGAATCCAGCCGGGGCCCGATCGCCGCCACCAGCGCGTCCACCTCGGTGGCCGGGTCGTCGCCGCTCACCGTGACTCCCCGGGCAGCGGCCCGCGGGCCCGCGACCACAGCCGTAGCGATCCCCGGGCGATGTCCGCGCCGCAGGCGCGCTGCAGATCACTCACCGGTCCCAGCCTGCCAAGGCTGTAGCGCTGCCAGCGCACCGCCCGGGGTAGCTGGGCCGCGGGATCGTCGGGAACGTCGGAGCCGGGGTCGCGACCGGCGGCCTCGACCGCGTCAACCGCGGCCGCCATCCGGGCGACCACCGTGTCGTCGCTGGCCAAAAAGTTGCTGATCGCCTCGCCATCGCGGCCGGCGGCGACGGCCAGGGCCTCCAATTCCGCGACGGCCCGCAGCACCCGCTGGTAGCGCACCTGCGCGCCGATCACCGCGACCTTGTCCAGGACGGCGTCGACGCCGCTCAGCTTGCGCAGCAGGGCCCGCGCCTGTGCCGGCGTCCTGCCCCGCCGGGCCGCGGCGATGCCCAGGGCCGTGCCGAACAGGTCCAGGGTGTCGAGCAGGCGCAGCCGGACGGCGGTCGGCACCGGATTTTCCGCCGCCAGGAACCCGGCGAACGAGCCGTCGAGGCAGCCCGCGCCGGCGGGATCGGCGGCGAGGACCCGCAGCGCCGCCCACAACTCGTCGTCCAGGCCGTCGAGCGCGGCGACGGCGAACAGCCCGATCATCGGTTCGATGGGCTGCCCGAGCAGCGCGGCGAGACGGGCGCAGCGTTGGCGCGCCGCCGCGATCGGCCCGTCGCCGCCCCGCCCCGAAAGCGATCCGGCGAGGTCGGCCTTGTTCAGCACGGCCAGCACGGGGCGCCCGGCGGCGGCGACGGCCTCGGCGTCCTCGGGCTTGATCACCTCGGCCATGACGTAGACCACCACGTCGGCCCCGGCCGGCGTCCCCGCCGTCGCGGCGATCCCGCGCCCGGCTCCCGCGAGGTCCAGGGCGTGCGCCACGGTGCGGCAACCGACGCCGCGTCGACCGCGCACGGCCACGCGCAGCGGGGCGCCGGCCCGTTCGGTGATCGCGGTCACGCGCGGGTCGGCGCGGCCGGCCGCAAAGCGCGCCAGCTCGTCGACGAAAAGTCTGTGCCCTTGTCCCGTCATCTGTCCTAGCCGTTCGATCCGATGGGCGTCCGTTTGCCGGACGGCCAGCCGGGTCTCACCGAATGGTGGCATCTGCGTCAGCGAGATGCGAGCCACCGCTAGCAGCAGAAGGCAACTGTTGGGTATCAATCTGGACCACGGGCGGCTACATCGGGGGTTCATGGGCCACCATGGACAAATGCATGCGCAGGCTGGTCCGGAAACTGAAGATGTGACTGGAGAACCGCCTGTTCCCGAGCATCGTCGCCTCCCCGCCACGAGTTTCCGGTCGCGCCGTTCCGCGCTTTCGGAGGCCCAACGCCGCACCTGGGAGCGGCTGTGGCCGAAACTCGGCATCTCGGTCGGGTCCGCGCCCGCCGGGGTTCCCCAGCCGCCCGAGCCGCTGGACACCCGCGCCTGGTTCGGCCGCGAGGCGCCGGTGGTGCTCGAAATCGGCTGCGGCAGCGGCATATCCACCCTCGCGATGGCCCAGGACGAGCCCGGCGTCGACGTGATCGCGGTGGAGATCTACCGCCGGGGCCTGGCGCAGCTGCTGGCCGCGATCGACCGCGAGCAGGTCGGCAACATCCGGTTGATCCGCGGGAACGCGATCGACGTGCTGGACCGCCTGATCGCCCCGGGTTCGCTGACCGGCGTCCGCGTCTTCTTTCCCGATCCCTGGCCCAAGGCCCGGCACCACAAACGCCGGTTCCTGCAACCGAGCACGATTGGCCTGATCGCCGACCGGTTACTCCCTGGTGGTGTCCTGCACGCCGCGACGGACCATCCCGGCTACGCCGAGCAGATCGCCGAGGCCGGCGATGGCGAACCCCGGCTTCGGCGCGCCGAGGAGGGGAGCCGGCTGCCGATCTCGGTCGTGCGCCCCACCACCAAGTACGAGTCCAAGGCCCAAGAAGCGGGCAGCGCGGTGAACGAATTCATCTGGCTTAGGCGATGAGTTAGGCAGGCGATGGAAATGAGCCTGACGGAAGAGGCGACAGCATCGGAAGCGCTGGAAGCACCGGCGGTTCTGTCAGCCGAGGGCCTGAACAGCTTCCAACCGCCGGCCGGGCGGGTGCTGCTGGTCTGGGACGCTCCCAACCTTGACATGGGCCTGGGCTCCATATTGGGGCGGCGCCCGACGGCCCTGGAGCGCCCCCGATTCGACGCCCTGGGTCGCTGGCTGTTGGCGCGAACCGCGGAGGTCAGCTCGGGCCGCCCCGGCGTCGTCATCGAACCCGAGGCCACCGTGTTCACCAACATCGCTCCCGGCAGCGCCGACGTCGTCCGCCCCTGGGTCGACGCGTTGCGTAACGTCGGGTTCGCGGTCTTCGCCAAGCCGAAGATCGACGAGGACAGTGACGTCGACCACGACATGCTGGCGCATATCGCGCAGCGGCATTCCGAGGGGCTTGCGGCGCTGGTAGTGGCCTCCGCCGACGGCCAGGCCTTCCGTCAGCCGCTGGAAGAAATCGCGCGCACCGGGGTTCCCGTCCAAGTGATCGGATTTCGCGAACACGCGAGTTGGGCGCTAGCGTCGGATACCTTGGACTTCGTCGACCTGGAAGACATCGCCGGTGTGTTCCGGGAGCCGTTGCCGCGGATCGGCCTGGATTCGCTGCCTGACCATGGAGCATGGCTGCAGCCGTTCCGGCCGCTGTCCGCCCTTTTGACCACGCGTGTGTGAGACTGGGAACTCAATCCGCGGGTCACTACTGATCCAGTAAGGAGCTTACGTGTTCGCCTGGTGGGGACGAACTGTGTACCGCTATCGGTACATCGTCATCGGGGTCATGGTGGCTCTTTGCCTTGGCGGCGGCATTTTCGGGATGAGCCTGGGCAAACACGTTACGCAGAGCGGCTTTTACGACGACGGCAGCCAGTCCGTCAAGGCCTCCGTCCTGGGTGACCAGACCTATGGCCGCGACCGCACCAGCCACATCGTCGCCACCTTCACCGCCCCCGACGGCAAGACCGTCGAGGACCCGGCGTGGCACCAGAAGATCGTCGACGAGCTGAACAAGTTCAAGAACGACCACCCCAACCAGGTCGTCGGCTGGGCGGGCTGGCTGGCGGTCGCCAATCCCGCCGACGCGCCCCCGCTGATCAAGGGGATGGCGACCGAGGACAAGAAGCACACCTTCGTGTCCATCCCGCTCAAGGGCGACGACGACGACTCCATCCTGAACAACTACAAGACCATCGCACCGGACCTGCAGAAGCTCGACGGCGGCACCGTCCAGCTCGCGGGCCTGGAGCCGATCGCCAACGCCCTGACCGGCACCATCGCCACCGACCAGCGACGGATGGAAGTGCTCGCACTGCCGCTGGTGACGGTGGTGCTGTTCCTGGTGTTCGGCGGCGCGATCGCCGCCGGCCTGCCGGTCATCGTGGGCGGCCTGAGCATCGCGGGCGCAACGGGCATCCTGCGGTTCGTCGCCATGTTCGGGCCGGTGCACTACTTCGCCCAGCCGGTGGTCTCGCTGATCGGCCTCGGTATCGCCATCGACTACGGGCTTTTCGTGGTGAGCCGGTTCCGGGAGGAGATCGCCGAGGGCTACGACACCGAGGCCGCCGTGCGACGCACCGTCATGACGGCCGGCCGCACCGTCACCTTCTCGGCGGTGCTCATCATCGCCTCGAGCGCCAGCCTGCTCGTGTTGCCGCAGGGCTTCGTGCATTCGCTGGTCTATGCGATCTTCGCCGCGGTCGGGCTGGCGGCGCTGCTGTCGATCACGTTGCTGCCGGCCTGCCTGGGCATCCTCGGCCGCCACGTCGACGCGCTGGGCGTCCGGACCGCCTTCCGCGTGCCCTTCCTGCGGAACTGGAAGGTGTCGCGCGCCTACCTCAACTGGCTCGCCGACCGGCTGCAGAAGACCAAGACCCGCGAAGAGGTCGAGGCCGGCTTCTGGGGCAAGCTGGTCAACTTCGTGATGAAGCGGCCGCTGGCGTTCGCCGTACCCATCGCCGTCGGCATGATCCTGCTCGTCATCCCGCTCGGCAACCTGTCGTTCGGCGGCATGAGCGAGAAGTACCTGCCGCCCAACAACCCCGTCCGGCAGGCGCAGGAGCACTTCGACAAGCTGTTCCCCGGTTACCGCACCGAGCAACTGACCGTGGTGATCAAGAGCAACAACGGCAGCAAGGTCACCGACCAGCAGGTGGCCGACATCCGCAACAGGATCGCGCCGATCACCGGGTTCACCGACAAATCGTGGGAGGAGCGGCCGTGCCCGGCCATCGCGGGCAACCCCTGCGTCAACGGCCCGAACGGCACGACGCAGCCCAAAAACGACTCGGTGCGCGTCATTCAGAACGGGTTGTCCAACCGCAATGACGCCGCCAAGAAGATCGACGAACTGCGGTCCATAAACCCGCCGAAGGGCCTCACCCTCCTGGTTGGCGGCACGCCCGCGCTCGAGCAGGACAGCATCCACAGCCTGTTCGACAAGGCCCCGTTGATGCTGGCGCTGCTGCTCAGCGCCACCACCTTGCTGATGTTCCTGGCGTTCGGATCGGTGGTGTTGCCGATCAAGGCGGTGGTGATGAGCGCGCTGACGCTCGGGTCCACGCTGGGCATCCTGACCTGGATCTTCGTCGACGGGCACTTCTCGACGTGGCTGAACTTCACTCCGACGCCGCTGATGGTGGTGCTGATCGCGCTGGTGGTCGCGGTCGGCTTCGGCCTGGCCACCGACTACGAGGTGTTCCTGGTGTCCCGAATGGTCGAGGCCCGCGAACGCGGCATGTCCACCGCCGAGGCGATCCGGATCGGCACCGCGACCACCGGACGCCTGATCACCGCCGCCGCGCTGGTCCTCGCCGTGGTCGCCGCGTCGTTCGTGTTCTCCGATCTCGTGCTGATGAAGTACCTGGCGTTCGGGCTGATGGCGGCGCTGTTGCTGGACGCCACCGTGGTCCGCATGTTCCTGGTGCCGTCGGTGATGAAGCTGCTCGGCGACGACTGCTGGTGGGCCCCGCGCTGGGCCCGGCGCCTGCAGAACAAGATGGGGCTGGGCGAGATCGACCTGCCCGACGAACGCAAGCGTCCGACCCTCAACGGCCGGCCCACCCGGCCCCCGGTCGCGGCGGCCGCCCTGGCCGCGGGGGCGCCACGCGCGCCGCACGACCCCACCCACCCCGGCTCGCTCGAGCCGTCGCGGGCGGCACACCCCGACCAGCTGGAGCCCAGGCCCGCGCGGGAATTGGCGTCCGGTGCGCCGAGCACGCCGTCCGCCGCGAGCACCACCCGCCTTCAGGCCCAGCCATCAGAGCCCAAGACGGCGCGCCTCTCGGCGCCCGCCAACGCGACCCCCTGGCCGTCGGCGTCACCGCGGCCACCGGCGCCGCCGACGCCGTCCAGCGGTCAGACGCGGGCCATTCCGGTCCCCAGCAACCATTCCGGTGACGCGCCGGACCCCGGTGACATGCCGGACGCCGAGCCCACCACCGAGAAGCTCGACGCCCGCGGGCAAGGCGACAACGGCGACCGGCGCCGCAGGGGCGCCGGCGGGGGCGTCAGCGCCCAGGATCTGCTGCGTCGCGAGGGACGGCTCTAAAGCCTGCTCAGTCGGGCTGGTCCGGTTCCGCCTGGACGACGACCCCCGCCTCGTCGGCCTCTTCGGTCTGCTTTTCGGCCTCGGCGGAGGGATCCTTGGCCAGCAGCACCTGAATCGCGTTGTTGAGGAACGCGACCGTGGGTACGGCGAGCAGCGCCCCGACGATCCCGGCGAGCACGCCGCCGGTGGAGATCGCCAGCACCACCGCGAGCGGATGGATCGAGACCGCGCGGCCCATCACCAGCGGCTGCAGCAAATGCGCCTCGAGCTGGTTCACCGCGATGAGCAAACCCAGCGTGATCAGCGCGTAGACGATGCCCTTGGCGAACAGCGCGACCACCACCGCCAGCAGCCCCGAGACCAGGGCACCGATCAGCGGGATGAAGGCGCCGAGAAACACGACCGAGGCCAGCGGCAGCGCCAACGGGATGCCCATGATCGCCAACCCGGTGCCGACGCCCGCGGCGTCGGTCAGGGCGACCAGGAAGGTGGCCCGCACGTAGCCGATCAGCGATCCGTATCCGGCGATGCCCGCCTCGCGCACCCGGTCCCGGGCGTTCTCCGGGAAGATCTTGGTGACGTACTGCCAGATGTTGCGCCCGCCGTAGAGGAAGAAGATCAGCGTGAACAGGGCCAACACCGCGGCCGTCACCAGCTCGGTGATCGTCGCCGCGGTGGACAGCGCGCCGCTGGTCAGCTTGGACTGATTGTTGTGCAGCGCCTGGATCGCGGCGTTGCCCGCGTTGGAGATCTGTTCGCCGCGCAGATGCAACGGGCCCTCCATCAGCCACCGGCGGGAGGAGTCGATGCTGCGGCTGATCTGCTCGGTCAGGTCGGGCAGACCGTAGACGAATTGGATGATGACGAACGTCAGGATGCCGCCGAAAATCGCGAACCCGCCCAGCATGACCAGCGACACCGCCGCCCCGCGCGGCAGGCCCCGCTTGTCGATCCAGTCGACGGCCGGAACGAGCAAAGCGCTGACCATCAGCGCCAGCAACACCGGAACCACGATGACTTCGAGCTTCTGCACCACCCACAGCAGTGCGAGCACCGCGGCCAGGATGGTCAGCAAACGCCACGCCCAGGCGGCGGCCTTTCGGACCAGGGGTTCGACCGACGCGGCCTCGAAGGCCTCCGCGGCTCGTTCGGGGTTTGCCGGCATCAGCCCAGCCTATCTGGCGCGGCTCGCTCCGATCGGCCGTGACGGCGTCCCCGGCGCCACCGGACCCGGCACGATCCGGTTACGACCGCGACACAGTCGGAGCTTCGCCTCGCTGGCCGCGCCACCTGCGCGGTTACCCTAAAGCACGTGCCGCACCACGCACCCGCCCGCAAGCTTGACCTGACGCGCGAAGAGCCCCCGCGCGGCAGGTATTGGTGGGTGCGCTGGGTGATCCTCGGCATCGTCGCGATCGTGCTTGCTGTGGAGATCGCGCTGGGGTGGCGCCAGTTGGCGAAAGCCTGGATGAGCCTGTACGAGGCCAACTGGTGGTGGCTGATCGCGTCGGTGGTGGCGGCGGCCGCGTCCATGCACAGCTTCGCCCAGATCCAGCGCACCCTGCTGAAGTCGGCCGGCGTGCACGTCAAGCAGCTGCGATCGGAAGCCGCGTTCTACGCCGCAAACTCGTTGAGCACGACGCTGCCCGGCGGGCCGGTGCTGTCGGCGACGTTTCTGTTCCGGCAGCAGCGGCTTTGGGGCGCCTCGACGGTGGTGGCCTCGTGGCAGTTGGTGATGTCGGGCGTGCTGCAGGCGGTGGGGCTGGCGCTGCTCGGCCTGGGCGGCGCGTTCTTCCTGGGGGCCAAGAACAACCCGTTCTCGCTGCTGTTCACGCTCGGCGGGTTCGTCGCGTTGCTGCTGTTGGCCCAGGCGGTCGCGTCGCGCCCGGACCTGATCGAGGGCATCGGCAGCCGGGTGCTGTCGTGGGTCAATTCGCTTCGCGGCAGGCCCGCCGACGCCGGCCTGGACAAGTGGCGCGAGACCCTCATGCAGCTCGAGTCGGTGAGCCTGGGCCGCCGGGACCTGGGCGTGGCGTTCAGCTGGTCGATGTTCAACTGGATCGCCGACGTCGCCTGCCTCGGGTTCGCGGCGTACGCCGCCGGGGACCACGCGTCCGTCGCCGGGCTGACGGTCGCGTATGCCGCCGCCCGCGCGGTCGGCACGATCCCGCTGATGCCCGGCGGCCTGCTGGTGGTCGAGGCGGTGCTGGTGCCCGGCCTGGTCTCCAGCGGGATGTCGTTGCCGAGCGCGATCTCGGCCATGCTGCTCTACCGGCTGATCAGCTGGCTGCTCATCGCCGCCATCGGCTGGGTGGTGTTCTTCTTCGTGTTCCGCACCGAGAACGTGGGCGATTCCGACGACGACGACCCCATCACCGGCCCCCTGGCCGTCGTGCGCGACCCCGGCGCGTCCGCCGACCCGACGGAAACCGCCCTGCAGGGTCCGCTGCCGCCGCCGGAGCCGAGCCACGAAATTGGCCGGTAGGCAACGCTTTACGGTCCCGCGGGCAAGTGTGAACGCACGGCTTTAAGTGTTAACCCAGGGCGGGATTCCGGCCGATATTGCGCCCAGGCTTCACCCTCTAGGCCCACGTTTCACAGTTAATGGCGACGGCACCCGGCCCCACAACTCCCGGCTAGTGCGCGCCGCCGATCGTCACGCCGGGCAGCAGCGGGGCCGGGGCGCTACCGACCGGGGAGGCGCCCGGGGCGCCGCCGCCCGGCAGCGCGGGCACCCCGCCCGGCAGCGCGGGCACCCCGCCCGGCAGGCCGCCGGTCGCGCCCTGCGCCTGCTGCAGCATGCCCATCGCCTGCGGGATGCTGATCGGCAACTTGCACTGCGTCGACAGGCCGGTCAGCGGCGACGCGATCGAGGTCATGTCGCCGGCCACCTTCGGGTTGGCCTCGAAGTAGGACTTGAGCCCGGTCAGCGACTGCGGGCCGGCCTGCTGTTGCAGCATCGTGGTCATCGTCTGGTTGGTCTCGGGATGCGAGTCCAGGTAGTCACCCATCGACTTGGAGACCGAGCCGATCGTGCGCGCGATCTCACTGGCGGCGCACGGGTCGTTGGCGCCGGTCGCCGGTGGCCCGGCGAGGACGGCTAAGGCGGCGGCGGGTGCCGTGGTCGCCAGCAGCCCGGCGAAGATTCTGCGGCGCCTGGTCGCGGTGCCTGTCGTCATGGGTGACTCCTAGAGAGTTTGCGATCGCGCGCGGCGTCTGTGGCACATCGCAAAACGGTTGGCATGAACGGCTCTTCGTGACGGGATTCCCCGCTCCCCCGCGCGGCCACCCGACATCCTGCCATCCGCGCACCGCCGCTGCTACTTCGTGTGACCCACACCGCTGGGTCACCGGTTCACAACAACTGGGCAGCGTCTTGGCAACATCCGTGTCGTTGCAGCTCAGGATGCTGATAAGCCGACATAATCCACAGGCTGCTGCGGTATTCTCGCCTGCACGCATTGCGTGAGAACCCGGGGAGTGAAGAAATCCAGCAGTTCATGATGCGCCTCAGCCGCAGCCTGCGTAAGTACCGCTGGTTGGTCTTCACAGGCTGGTTGCTGGCATTGGTGCCGGCGGTCTATTTGGCGTTGGCGCAGTCGGGAAACCTGACCGGTGGCGGTTTCGAAGTGCCCGGCTCCCAATCGCTGGCGGTCCACGATCAGCTCGAGGACCTCTACCACGACCAGGGGGCGTCGTCGCTGGCGCTGGTAGCGGCCCCCCGCCCCGACGCCAGCTACGCCGACATCAACGACGCGGTCGCGCAGTTGCGGCAGATCGCCGGCGAGTTCCCCGGTGTCACCGAGGTCCCCAACCCCACCCAGCGGCCGCCGCAGCCGGACCGGCCGTACGTGATCTCGCTGCGGATGGACGCCCGCAACGCGGGCACCAGCGACCTCGCCAAGCAGCTGCGCCAAAAGGTCGGCATCAAGGGTGATCAGTCCGGCCAGACGGCGAACGGCCGGGTGCGGCTCTACGTGATCGGGCAGGGCGCCCTGTCCACCGCCGCCGCGGCGAACACCAAGCACGACATCGCGGCCGCCGAAAAGTGGAACCTCCCGATCATTCTGGTCGTCCTGCTGGCGGTGTTCGGCTCCCTGGCCGCCGCGACGATCCCCCTCGCCCTCGGCATCTGCACGGTCGTCGTCACGATGGGCCTGGTCTATTTCCTGTCGGCGTACACCACCATGTCGGTGTTCGTGACGTCGACGGTGTCGATGTTCGGGATCGCGCTGGCGGTGGACTATTCGCTGTTCATCCTCATGCGTTTCCGCGAGGAACTGCGCTCCGGGCGCCAGCAGGACGAGGCCGTGGACGCCGCGATGGCCACGTCGGGGCTGGCGGTGGTGTTGTCCGGGATGACCGTCATCGCGTCGCTGACCGGGATCTACATCATCAACACCCCGGCGCTGAAGTCGATGGCCACGGGCGCGATCCTGGCCGTGGCGGTGGCGATGCTGACGTCGGCCACCTTGACGCCGGCGGCGCTGGCGACGTTCGGCCGGGCGGCCGCCAAGAGGTCGCGCCTGCTGCACTGGTCGCGCCAGCCGGAGGGCGCGCAGTCCCGGTTCTGGGTCCGGTGGATTTCAGGGGTGATGCGGCGGCCGTGGGCGTCGGCGGTGGCGGCGTCGGTGGTGCTCCTGGTGATGGCGGTGCCGACCGCGTCGATGGTGCTGGGCAACAGCCTGCTGCGCCAGTTCGACTCGTCCCACGAGATCCGCGCCGGTGTCGGCGCGGCCGCGCAGGCGCTCGGGCCCGGCGCGCTCGGCCCGATCCGGGTCCTGGTCACGTTTCCCGACGGCGGCGCGGCGTCGCCCGAGCACAGCCAGACGGTCAGCGCGATCCGTCAGCGAATGACAGAGGCACCCAACATCGTTTCCGTGTCGCCGCCGCAGTTCGCGGAGGACAACGGCAGCGCCCTGCTGTCGGCGGTGTTGTCGGTCGACCCCGAGGACATGAAGGCCCGCGAGACCGTCGGCTGGATGCGCGCGCAACTGTCGAAGATTCCCGACCCGGGAACGGCGCGCGTGGACGTGGGCGGCCCGACCGCGCTGATCAAGGACTTCGACGACCGGGTGTCGCAGACCGAGCCGCTGGTGCTGCTCTTCGTCGCGCTGATCGCGTTCGTGATGCTGTTGATCTCGATCCACTCGATCTTCCTGGCGCTCAAGGGCGTGCTGATGACGTTGCTGTCGGTCGCCGCCGCCTACGGCAGCCTGGTCGTGGTCTTCCAGTGGGGCTGGTTGAGCGACCTCGGATTCACCCAGATCAGCTCGATCGACAGCACGGTGCCCCCGCTGGTGCTGGCGATGACCTTCGGGCTGTCGATGGACTACGAAATCTTCCTGCTCACCCGGATCCGGGAACGCTTCCTGCACTCCGGCAACACCCGCGACGCCGTCGCCTACGGCGTGAGCACCAGCGCGCGCACGATCACCAGCGCCGCGCTGATCATGATCGCGGTGTTCATCGGGTTCGCGTTCGCCGGCATGCCGCTGGTCGCCGAGATCGGCGTGGCGTGCGCCGTCGCGATCGCGGTCGACGCCACGGTGGTGCGGCTGGTCCTCGTCCCGGCGCTGATGGCGATGTTCGCCCAGTGGAACTGGTGGATGCCCCGGTGGCTGCGCCGCGTGCTGCCGTCGGTCGACTTCGACCGGCCGCTGCCCCAGGTCGACCTCGGCGACGTGGTCGTCATCCCCGACGACATCTCGGCGCTGGCCGCGCCCAGCGCCGACCTGCGGATGGTGCTCAAGTCGGCCGCCAAACTCAAACACCTGGCGCCCGACGCCATCTGCGTGGCCGACCCGCTCGCCTTCACCGGTTGCGGGCGCAACGGCAAGACCACGCCGTCGGTAGCGGCCGACACCCGCGGCCTCGGCCCCGGCCAGATCCCCCACCAGGTCGACATCGACGACGGCGCGGGGGTCGGGGCGAGCCCCGGCAGGAACGGCAGCAACGGCCACCCGCCCGCCAAGAAGCGGGTCGGCGGCCTGCCGTCGCGCAACGGGATCGCCCGCGCAATCGCCGGGGACCGGCCGGTTCATCCGGTGACGCTGTGGCGGGGCCGGCTGTCCGTCGCGATCGACGCGCTGGAGACCGACGCCTCCGCGGTCGAATGTCCCCAGTACGAGCGGCGCAGCCCGGTGGAGACCACCAACGTGCAACTGCCCACGGGCGATCGGCTGCTGGTGCCGACCGGCGCCGAGGCGCTGCGCCTCAAGGGTTACTTGATCATGTGCCGTAACAGCAGCCGCGATTACGCCGACTTTGCAGACATGGTTGACAACGTGGAGCCGGAGACCGCCGCGGTGGTGCTGGCCGGCATGGACAGGTATTACTGTTGTCAAACACCCAGGCGGGAATGGATGGCCACCCAGTTGGTCCGCCGGCTCGCGGACCCCCATCCCTCCGATTTCAGCGACGAATGGTCGGATTCCGACGCGAAAGCGGACTGGGACGACGTCAGGCAGCGCTGCCTGTCGGTGGCCGTGGCGATGCTGGAGGAGGCGAGGTGACGTTGGCATCCGAACGGCGCCCGGCACCGCCGCCCGAGCGGCCCGCCGGCGAGCAACGCATCGACGGTGGCCCTCTTGCCGACACCGACCAGCCCGTCGAGTTCTGGCCCACGTCCGCGATCCGTTCGGCGCTGCAGGGCGGCGACATCGCCACCTGGAAGCGCATCGCCGCGGCGCTGAAGCGCGACCCGTACGGCCGCACGGCCCGCCAGGTCGAAGAGGTGCTCGCGGGGACGCGGCCCTACGGCATCGCGAAAGCCCTGTGGGAGGTGCTGGAGCGCGCCCGCACCCACCTGGAGGCCAACGAGCGCGCGGAGGTGGCCCGACACATCCGGCTGCTGATCGACCGGTCGGGCCTGGGCGAACAGGAATTCGCGTCGCGCATCGGGGTGTCGGCGGAGGACCTGGGCGCCTACCTCGACGGCAGCGTCAGCCCCACCTCCGCCCTGATGATCCGGATGCGCCGGCTGTCAGATCGATTCGTGAAGGTGAAGTCGGCGAGGTCGGCCGAATCCAACTGACCCCTCAGCGGGCGTTGATCGGCGTCACATTGGACACCAACCAGGCGTCGCCGCGCTTGGCCAGCGCCACCCGCAGCGCGGGCGCGGCCTGACTGGGCGGCTGCCCCGGGGTGTTCTGGGTAACTCGCAGGATCACCGCGACGCTGGCCGCCGCCGGCCCCAGCGCCTCGACCCCCGCCGACAGCGTCGCGGCCTGCGCCGTCACGTTGTGCTGGGCCAGCTCCGCGCTGGACTTTCGGTACTGCTCCCGGAACGCGCCCGCCTGGTCGGGCACCATCATCGCCGCGGCCCGGTCGATGGAGCTGGTCGGGGCGCTCGGGGTGAACGACGCCATCGCCTCGGCCATGCCCGAGGCAACCTGGACCACCTCGCGGGTGTCGTTCTTGAAGTCGCGGTCCGTGCGCGTCCAGTGCGTGTACCCGGTCGCCACCGCCGCGCACAGGGCGGCCGCGCACAGGAACACGACGGCCAACCGCAGCCCCGGGGCGTCGTCGTCGGTGCCGACGCTGACCGAATCGCGGCGCAGCAGCCAGAAATTGACTGCGACTCCCTCGACGATCAGCAGCACCAGGACCGAGCACGCCGACACCCACCACAGCGGCCAGCCGAGGACGACCCCGATCATCCACAGCGCGGCGATCGCGGCCAGCGGGGCCGCGATGTCGAAGGCCAGCAGCCGCCAGATGTTCCTCATCGGATGGAACCGAGCCCGGAGATCATCAGCTTGCCGTCGACGTCGCAGACCTCGAGCCGCAGGTTCCAGTGCACCACCTGCGGCTTGGCGCCAACGTTCTCGCTCACCGACGTCGCGACCAGCATCACCGAGTCCATCCTGCTGGCGAACGGCGGCAGCTTGGTCGTCACTACCGGACGGGAGGTGCCCGGCTGCGTGTCCAGGTCGCGGTGCATCGTCTCGATGGCCACCGACTCGATGCGGCCGGCGCTCTGCGACTGCAGCTTCTGCACCACCTGCCGGTACGGGTCCACGGCCGCGTCGAAGTCGGTATTGAGTTCCCCGACCGTGCCGTCGTGCAGCTTCTGCAGGCTGGCGTCGATGTTGGCGCTGTTCATGTTGATCAGCACGCCCGTCCACTCGGCGGCGGTCGCCATGACGCGGCTCAGGTAGACGCGTTCGGCAATCTCGTCGCGGTGCGCGGACCAGATGAAGTAGCCGAGCACGACGGCGGCGACCGCCAGCACGCCGAGAACGGTCGACGCGATGCCGTAGATCGATAAGATCCGCCCGCCCGCGGGCTCGGATTCGTCTTCGGATTCGACGTCGTCTTCGGTTTTGACATCCTCCGATTCCACGTCGGCTTCGGATTCCAGGTCTGACATGGGCCGATCGTCGCATCCAAAAGAAGATGGAAGGATGGCGGGGTGACAGTAGAGGCCATCCGATCGGGCGTCGACCTGAGCTTTGTCGACGCGAACGCACGCCCCCAAGACGACCTTTTCGGCCACGTCAACGGCCGCTGGCTGGCGGACTACGACATTCCCCCGGACCGGGCGACCGACGGCGCCTTCCGCGCGCTGTACGACCGGGCCGAAGAGCAGGTGCGCGACCTGATCGTGGAGGCCAGCGAGCAGGGCGCCGCAGATGGGACGGATGAGCAACGCATCGGCGACCTCTACGCCAGCTTCCTCGACGAGGACACCGTCGAGCGCCGGGGCGTCCAGCCGTTGCTCGACGAGCTGGCCGTCATCGACGACTGCGCCGACACCGCGGCCCTGGCCGCCGCCGTCGGCGCCCTGCAGCGCACCGGCGCCGGCGGGGGCGTGGCGATGTACGTGGACACCGACGCCAAGAACTCGGCCCGCTACCTGGCGCACTTCGCCCAGTCCGGCATCGGCCTGCCCGACGAGTCCTATTTCCGCGAGGAGCGGCACGCCGAGGTGCTGGCCGCCTACCCGGGGCACATCGCGCGGATGTTCGGCCTCGTCTACGGTGCCGACCCCGAGACCCACGCGGACACCGCGGCCCGCATCGTGGCGCTGGAGGCCAAGCTCGCCGCCGCCCACTGGGACGTCGTCAAGCGCCGCGACGCCGAGCTCACCTACAACCTGCGCACGTTCGCCGAGCTGCGGACCGACGCTTCCGGCTTCGACTGGGACGGCTGGGCGACCGCGCTGGGCGGCACTCCCGACTTGCTCGCGGAAGTTGTTGTGCGCCAACCAGATTACCTGGCCGCGTTCGCGGCGCTGTGGGACAGCGAAGACTTCGAGGACTGGAAGCGCTGGGCGCGTTGGCGGTTGATCCGCGCCCGCGCCGCCTGGCTCACCGACGACCTCGTCGCCGCGGACTTCGACTTCTACGGTCGCCTGCTGACCGGCACCGAGCAGATCCGGGAACGCTGGAAGCGGGCGGTGGCCCTGGTGGAAAGCCTGATGGGCGACGCCGTCGGAAAGCTTTACGTGCAGCGGCATTTCCCGCCGGGCGCCAAGGCCCGCATCGACGAGCTGGTGGACAACCTGAAGGCGGCGTACCGCCAGTCCATCGGCGAGCTGGACTGGATGACGCCGCAGACCCGTGAGCGCGCGCTGGCCAAGCTGGAGAAGTTCACCGCCAAGGTGGGCTACCCGGAGAAGTGGCGCGACTACTCGAAGCTGGTCATCGACCGCAGCGACCTGTACGGCAACTACCGGCGCGGGTATGCGGTCAACCACGACCGCGAGCTGGCCAAGCTGGGCGGCCCGGTGGACCGCGACGAGTGGTTCATGACGCCGCAGACCGTCAACGCCTATTACAACCCGGGAATGAACGAAATCGTCTTCCCCGCAGCCATTTTGCAGCCGCCGTTCTTCGACGCCGACGCCGACGACGCCGCCAACTACGGCGGGATCGGCGCGGTGATCGGCCACGAGATCGGGCACGGCTTCGACGACCAGGGCGCCAAGTACGACGGCGACGGCAACCTGGTCGACTGGTGGACCGACGACGACCGGACCGAGTTCGGCGCCCGCACCAAGGCGCTCATCGAGCAGTACGACGCGTACGTGCCGCGCGGCCTCGGCGACGGCCACCATGTGAACGGCGCATTCACCGTCGGGGAGAACATCGGCGACCTGGGCGGGTTGTCCATCGCGCTGCTGGCCTACCAGCTGTCGCTGAACGGCCGGCCGGCACCCCTCATCGAGGGCCTGACCGGTGTGCAGCGCGTGTTCTACGGCTGGGCGCAGGTGTGGCGCACCAAATCCCGTGAGGCGGAAGCGATCCGGCGGCTGGCGGTCGACCCGCACTCCCCGCCGGAGTTCCGCTGCAACGGCGTGGTCCGCAACATGGACGCGTTTTACGACGCCTTCGGCGTGGCCGAGGGCGACGGGCTGTACCTGGCGCCGGCGAACCGGGTCAGGATCTGGAACTAGGCCACCCTTTTATCGCGCGAGCAGACGCAAAAGCCCCCAATTTCGGCCTTAAACGGGAGCTTTTGCGTCTGCTCGGCATGCTTCGATGCGCGCCGGCACGTGCTTGTGCCACGGCGTGCCCGCGTAGGGGTCGCGCCATTCCGTGGAGGTGAGCGAGTTGGGCGCGACCCCGGGGACGACGGTGCGCCCGTCCTCGCCGACGTAGTCCAGCCCGAAACCGTTGGGCAGCGCGGCGTGTCCGGCCAGCATGGTCTCGGTGACCTCAACGGTCGCCTCGGCGCTGCCGGCCGCGGTGCTGACGCGCGCCCGTCCCCCGTCGACGAGCCCCAGCACTTGGGCGTCCTCGACGCTGACGCGCAGCGCCCCGTCGGCGTCGCGTTTGCGCCAGGACGGGTCGCGGAAGATGTCGTTGGCGGTGTAGGCACGCCGCTCGCCGACCGACAGCACGATGGGGAAATCGGGCGTGGTCAGCCGGGGCGGCGCCGTCGCCAAAGCCCTTAGTTCGTCGAGCATTTCGGGGATCTCCAGCGCGATCTTGTGGTCGGCGTGGCTGATCAGCGCGAAGTCGTCCTCGTAGGTGTGCAGGGTGAACGTGACCCCGGACGGGTTGTCGAGGATCGCGTCGAACAATGCGTTGCCGTCGGCGTGGCCGGCCCGCCGCACGGCCTCGGGGTAGGCCATGGCGGTCTTCTGGGCCAGGCCCCACGCGGCGGCCGCGCCGGCCAATCCGTCGGGCAGCGTCGGGCCCAGGGTCTCGTAGAGCACGTACGGAACCAGCTTCGCCACAGTGGGATTGGTCGCAACCGCACCGAGGAAGGCCTCGGCATACTCCTGGCGGCCCCGGCGCGCGGCCTCGCGCAGCGGGCGCAGGTCGGCCTCGTCGAGCACGCCCAGAGCGCGCACCAGGCGGGCCCAGATCTCCGGCTCGGGCAGCGTCCCGGGCAGCGGCTCGAGCAGCGGCCGGCGCAATTGGAAAGCGTTGCCGGGGAATTCGAAGTTGAAGAAGGTCGCCTCGGGCTTCTCGAACTGGGACGCCGCGGGCAGCACGTAGTGGGCGAGCCGGGCGGTCTCGGTCATGGCGACGTCCACGACGACCATCAGCTCCAGCGTCTGGAATGCCTCGCGGCAGGCCGCCGAATTGGCCAGCGAGTGCGCGGGATTGGCGCTTTCGACGATCATGGCGCGGAAGCGGTCCGGGTGATCGGTCAGGATCTCCTCGGGCACCACGTTGCTCGGAATCAGCCCGGAGATGATGGGCGCACCGGTGACGGGCGTGCGACCGGAGACCTGGCTGAACAGCGGCGCGAACGACGAATGCAGGTGCTGCCCACCCTTTTTCGCGAAGTTGCCGGTGAGGATCCACAGCAGCTTGTTCAGGTAGGAGCACAGGGTGCTGTTGGGTGCCTGCTGGATTCCGAGATCCTCGAACACCGCCACGCTCTCGGCGGCGCCGATGCGCCGCGCCGCCGCGCGCAACAGCTCCTCGTCGACCCCGCAGCGCTGCGCATAGTCACCGACCGGGACCTCACGCAGCGCGGCGCGGACGACGTCGGCGCCGTGCACGTGCTCGGCGAGAAACCCTTCGTTGCAAAGGTTTTCCTGGACCAGGACGGCGGCCAGCGCGGCCAGGCACCAGGCGTCGGTCCCGGGCCGCACCCGCAGGTGGAAGTCGGCCATCTTGGCGGTGTCGGTGACGACGGGGTCGATCACGATCATCGACCGGGCCGGGTCCTTGGCGATCTCGTTGAGGACCACCCGGGCGCGGGGGAAGCTCTGCGACATCCACGGGTTCTTGCCGACGAACACCGACACCTCGGCGTGCTCGAACTCGCCCCGGGTGTGACCGCCGTAGAGCTGCCCGTCGACCCAGGCCTCGCCGGTCTTCTCCTGCGCCAACGCATTTGACCGGTAGCGGGCCCCAAGCGCCTTCAGGAACGCGCCGCTGTACGCCCCGCCCAGGTGGTTGCCCTGACCGCCGCCGCCGTAGTAGAAGATCTTGTCGCCCCCGTAGGCGTCGCGGATGTGCTTGAAACCCTCGGCGATCTCGACGATGGCGGTGTCCCAGTCGATCTCCTCGAAGGCGCCGTCGGCGCGGCGCCGCATCGGCGAGGTCAGGCGGGCGCGGTTGTTCTGGTAGTGGTCCAGCCGCAGCGCCTTGTTGCAGGTGTATCCCTGCGAGGCGGGGTTCGCCTTGTCGCCGCGGATGCGGGCCAGGCGGCGATCTTCGACCTGGACGACGATGCCGCAGTTGCATTCACAGAGGATGCACGCGGTGGGCTGCCAGTCGGTGGTGGTCATTGCGAATTCCTCTCGGAGAGCTCGGCCGCGAGCAGTCGATGTAGCTGGCGGTGCACGACATCAAGGGGCGTCAGGTCGCGCCGCACCCGGGCCAGCACGATCGCGCCCTCGAGCGCGCTGGTCGCCAGCACGGCCAGTTCGCCGGCCCGGTCCGCGGGAATCCCGTCGGCGACGAAGCGCGCGGCGATCAGGTCGGACCAGCGGTCGAAAACCGCGGCCGCGCGCTCGACGACCGGCGCCATGCGCTCGCGGTCGGATTGCTCGCCGGCTTCGACCGACACCGCGACGACGGGGCAGCCCGCGCGGAAGTCGCTGTCGAGCAGCTGGCGGCGGTACTTGTCGATCAGCGCGTCCAACAGCTCGGCGCTGCCGGGCGCCTCGGCGATGAAGGCGGCCACGTGGTCGCCGGCGTAGTCGACGGCCTCGCAGAGCAGCTGGGTGCGCCCGCCCGGGAAGTAGTGATAGGCCGACCCGCGCGGCGCGCCGCTGTGCTCGAGGACGTCGGAGATGGCCGTGGCGTGCGCGCCGCGCTCCCTGATCAGCAGCGCGGCCGAAACCACCATCCGCTCGCGAGGGCTGCGCATATGTATGATGCTATACATAAGCCGCGGCGGACAAAAGATACCCTCGCGAGAAGACACAAAATCGCCCTATTCCGAGCCGGAATGGGCGATTTTGCGTCTGCTCGTGGGGAGTTAGTTCATCCAGTCGGCGGAGCCGTCGTTCTTCTTGTAGTCGCCACCGCTGGAGTTCTTCACGACGATCGGGTCCCCCGGGCCGAAGTTGTCGAAGAACCACTTCGCGTTGGAGGGGCTGATGTTGATGCAGCCATGGCTCACGTCGCGCTTGCCCTGGTCGTCCACCGACCAGGGCGCGCTATGCACGTAGTCGCCGACGTTGTCGAAGCGAACCGCGTCTTCCACCGTCACCTTGTAGCCGTAGGTCGAGTTGACCGGGACCCCGTAGGTCGAGGAGTCCATCACGACCGACGCCTTCTTGTCCTGCACGTAGTAGGTGCCATTGGGCGTCTGGTGGTTGCCGGACGTCATGCCCATCGACATTGGGAAGGTCTTCTCCACGGTGCCATTGCGGGTGATCGTCAGCTGGTGCGTGGCGTCGTCGGCCGTGGCGACCAGCGTGTCACCGGTTTGGAAGCTCATCACCGTTCCCCCCGCGTCGACGGTCACCGCGGTGTGGGCGGGCCAGAAGCTCAGCGGGCGCCAGCGCAGCTGGGTCGGGGTCATCCAGTAGAACTTGCCCGGCACCGGCGGGGTCGACATCACGTGCACGGCGTCGATGGCCGCGCCGGCGTCCTCGACGGTCCCGGGGAAGTTGATGATGATCGGCTGCGCCACGCCGACCGTCGAGCCGTTTTTCGGGACGAACGACGGCGGCCCGAACGGGGCGGTGCCGGTGAACGGTGTCGGGTTCTGCCCTGCGGCGGGACCCGCGGCCGCCGGCTGGGCGCCGGGGAAGGTGAACGGCGGCGGCGCCAGCGGGTCGGCGGGCCGGCAGGTAACCACCGCCCGGCTGCTCCAGCGGTACGACGTGGCCGCCGGACAGCTTGCGGTAGCCGTA
>NZ_LZKK01000303.1 GCF_001672815.1 Mycobacterium sp. E796
TTGATCCTCTGGATGGCGGACGTTCAGTTCATGTGGGGCGCCGCGGTCAAGCGGCTGAAAGTGGGCGTCGCTCGGCGCTTTTCGACCACCACTGAGAAATCGCTTGTCTCGGACCTCCGCACCATCCTTGCCCCGGAGTACGCCGCCCGGGCCCGCGAGATTGCCACCCGAATGACCGAACCCGCCAAGAGCGTCGCGGCCGCCGCGGATCTTGTGGAAGAGTTCGCCGGCCTCAATGGTGTCGGCTGATTCGCTCTAAGCCATCCGCTCAGACGCCGACGATGCCCACGGCCAACATGGCGAACCCGGCCAGCGCCACCACCCCGATTAGAACCTGGCGGCGGTTGGCCGACACCCAGTCGTGCAGCCGTTGCAGCGCCGCCTGGGTTTTCGCCGGCGCGGCCACATAGCTCATGAGCGGAATCTCGACGGCGGCGAATATCACGAACACCCATGCGAAGGCCAGCGCGACCTGCGTACCGATCGCGGCTCCCGACACCACGATGGTGGTGAGTACCAACAAAACGCTCACCGGTGGCGGTCCCATTGCGAGGCCGACCACCAGGGGGACCTTCAACGATTCGCTTTCCCACATGTTCCGGGCGCGACCGCGAAAACGCCGCACCAGCGACCTACCCGCCGGCGCATCCGGCGCGCCGCCCTGCGGCTGCGAGGTTGCGATCGCGGTATTCAAGTCCGGCACCGACGTCGAAGCGCCGCCGTCCGGCGCCGCTAGCAAGGCCTGCTGACTAGTACGCAAGCGGACCGCCAGCACCGCGGCGATCGACAGCGCCAGCACACCGATGCCGATTTGAATGTGATGCACCGCGGGATTCGCGAAGGTCCCCCTCGAAACGCGCTGCGCAAAAGACCTGAAAGGGGGGACGAGGTGTAGCACGATCAACGGGACCAGCATGTAAGGCACACTCACCGCCATTGCGCCAACCCAGTAAGCGAGCAGGTTTGACACAGGCCGTGGCCGGGAGATCAGCAGCAGGACGACGCCAAGACGTACGGGATCGAATGTCAATAGGAGCGTCAGCACCAGCAGCACTGAATTACCCCACACGCGCCGAAGACTACCGTGTCGGATTTTGCATGCGGAATCTTTCGAGTCTTGCCGGGTCGATTCGAGGCCGCGGGCGTTGCCGGGCCTCAAAGACCTCCACCAATTTCCGAGCGCCCCTAACCGCGGGTCTCCCGCTATACTTCCGGAGCCGCGGGGGCTTTCATTTGCAAAACGCGTATGGGAAGTGAAAGGCCGGGGTCCGCGATGAAATTTGCGCTGGCGAATTGGGGCAGGCGTGGCGATATGGAGCCCTGCGTCGCCGTCGGCCGCGAGTTGGTGAACCGAGGGCACGACGTGCGCATCGCCATCCCGCCTGACCTGGTTGGCTTCGCCGAGTCGGCAGGGCTTGAGGCAGTCGCCTGCGGACCCGAGACGCACGCCATTATGGAGATTTCCCGCAACTACTGGAGATGTTTCTTCGACAACCCGTGGAAGATCCGGGAGCTGACGAGCCTGCAGCGCGAACTTAACGAGGGCCTCAGCCTCGTTTCGGAGGAGATGGGCGCGGCGATGAAGTCGATGGCCGAGGGCGCCGACCTGCTGTTCGCCGGCTTGAATTTCGAGGCCCCCGCCGCCAGCGTCGCGGAGTACTACGACATTCCGTTGGCCACGCTGCATTGGTTCCCGGTCCGGGCCGGCGGCCAGCTACTCCCCTTCGTCCCGGCGCCGATTGGCCGCGCCGCAACGAACCTCTTGTGGTGGCTCTCTTGGCGCGGATCGAAGAAGACCGAGGATGCGCAGCGCCGTGAACTCGGTCTCCCGGCGGCCACGAGTCCCGCGCCGCGGCGGATCACCGAACGCGGATCGTTGGAACTGCAGGCCTACGAAGAGGTGTGTTTTCCCGGGCTGGCCGCCGAATGGGCGAAATGGAATGAGCGGACGCCCCCGCAAAGGCCATTCGTCGGCACGCTGACGATGGAGTTGCCAACGGATGCCGATGAGGAGGTCTTGTCGTGGATCGCGGCGGGGACACCGCCGATCTTCTTCGGGTTCGGCAGCGTGCCGGTCGAGTCCGCGACCGACACGCTGGCAATGATCAGCGCGGCCTGCGCCGAGTTGGGTGAGCGGGCGTTGATTTGCTCCGGCTGGAGCGACTTCGGCGACGTTCCTGTTTCCGGGCACGTCAAGGTGGTGGGCACGGTGAATTACTCCGCGATCTTTCCCGCCTGCCGCGCGGTCGTGCACCACGGTGGTGGGGGAACCTTGGCGGCCGGCCTGCGCGCCGGAGTCCCCACGTTGGTCCTTTGGATGTTGCCCGATCAGCCGCTCTGGGGAGCCGCGGTCAAACGACTCAAAGTGGGCACCGCAAGGCGGTTTTCGGCCACTACCCACAAGTCGTTGGTCGCGGACCTTCGCACCATTCTGACCCCCCAATATCGCGCCCGCGCCCGTGAGCTGGCGACTCAGGTGACCAAACCCGCCGAAAGCGTTGCGGCAGCTACCGATCTTGTGGAGAGTTTCGCCCGCCTGCGGCGCGCTCGCTGATTGGCGACTCCGCGCTTCCGTCGGGGCAGATGACAATAGGATCGCCTGTCATGGACCTTTTTGTGCGCGAGTCCGGTCCGGTCGGCGCACCCACCGTCGTATTCCTCCACGGGGGGGAATTCAGCGGTCAGTCCTGGCAGCCCGTCGTCGAGCGAATGCCCCAATATCACTCCTTGGTTCCCGACCTGCCTCAGCACGGCGAGAGCCTGCAGCACGGACCATTCACGATGGAGGGAGCCGCCACTGCGGTGGCAGAACTCGTCCGGTCGCGGGCGAGCAATGGCCAGGCCCATCTCGTCGCGTTGTCGCTCGGGGCTCAGGTGGGGGTACAGCTGCTGGCGACCGCGCCAGAACTCGTCGATCGGGCGGTGCTGTGCGGAACCATCGTCAACGCGATGCCGGTTGTTCGGCTAACGGCGCCGCTGCTGGGGCTGGTCGCTTGGGCCAAGCAGTCGGTGACCATCCGCAGGAATGCGCGCCGGGCGACGGTTCCCTCGGCCGAGCTCGATGGCTACCGCGACGATGTGCGTCTCCTGCCGCCCGCGCAGATGGCCCATCTCGTCGCCGCGTCTGGGGGATTCACGATTCCCGAGGGACTCGACAAATCGGATTCGCCGACGCTGTTCCTCACCGGTGCCCACGAGATGCGGCTCGTCCGCAATTCGGGGGCAGCGCTCGCGCAGCGAATGCCCAATGGAGTCGACGGGCTGGCAATCGGCATGGGCCACGAGTGGCCTCTGCAATGTCCGGACCTTTTCGCCCGCACAGTCGACTGCTGGCTCAACGGCACGACCCTCCCGCCCGAGATCGCGCTGTCGGACTCGGTTCGTCGCTGATGCGTTGCCCTCGCGGCGAGGCTCAGGTCGGCTCACGCGCAGAGAGGCCCGCAGCGCGGTAGATCGCATCGATGACGCTCATGTTCTCGACCGCGTCTTCCGGCGTCGTCTTCACCGGTTCGCCGCGCAGCACCGCCGCGGCAAAAGCCTCGAGCTGGTACGCGAAGGTGGCGCGCCGCGGGAAGCGCTCGACGCGCTTGCTGTCGGCTGATTGGATGGAGAGCCGAGGGAGAACTTGAGGTGCCGCCGGACTGAGCCAATGCAGCCGGCCGCGATCGCCAACGATCCTGGCGCTCGCTCGAAAAAGATCCGACGACCACAGCGCGCAGCGGATCCGGCCCGTGAGCCAACTCGTGAAGCGCAACTCGGCCGTCATCGCCCGGTCCAGTTGAGTCCCGCGCAGTTTTGCCTGTGCCGCAACGACTTCCGGGGTCGAACCGCCGAAAGTGCGGAGCATGTCAACCGCGTAGACTCCGGCGTCCATCAGCGCGCCACCGGCGAGGGAGTAGTCGTAGACGTTGGCGTTGGAGCGCTTCGGCAGCAATACGCATAAGGAGACGTCGATCCGCTCGAGCTTGCCCAGCTCGCCTGACGTGAGAATCTGCTCGACGCGCGAAGTCAACGGATGGTAGCGGTACTGGAGCGCCTCCATGACGACACGATCTGATTTCGCGGCTAACTCGGCGATCTCGCGGGCCTCGGCGGCGTTGGCAGTGAACGGCTTTTCGCACAGCACGTGCTTGCCCGCATCAAGCGCAGCCCGGGTCCACCTGCCGTGCAAACCCGTCGGCGCCAAGATGTAGACCGCATCCACGTCCGGGTCGGCGATAAGCGCCGCATAGTTTTCGTGCACCCGAGCGATGCCGTGCTTGGCAGCAAAGGCGCGAGCGCGGGACACATCCCGTGATGCCACCGCGGCCACGACGACGCCGGT
>NZ_LZKK01000304.1 GCF_001672815.1 Mycobacterium sp. E796
GCCGTTGATGCGCTGCTTGGAAACGTCGGAAAGGTTCGGGCCGGCACCGGGATCCGTCACCGTCACCGCGAGGCCGGGACCGATGACCGCCGTGCTCGCCGCCGCCAGGCCCAGCGCGTCGAGACTGGCCAGCAGCCGCTGCCCCTGGGCGTTTTCGGCCAGTGCGTGGCGCTGCACGTCGTCCACTCGGCTCGAGAGCGCGCTGCGCTGTTGGCCCAACTTGGCCGCGGCGGCCTCCGATGAGCGCACGCTTTCCAGCAGCAGCTGCTGCGCGGTGCGCACGCCGGGCGCCACCGAGCGCGCCTGCGCGACCGCGGCGGCGAACACCGTCGCGATCAGCAGCGCGGCCAGGGCCTGCCACAGCCAGCCGAAGGTGCGGTCGCGGCCGCTCGGCGCCACGCCCTCGCTGTCGCGTTTGGCCGCGGCCGCGGCGTAGCCGGGATCCAGATGCTCCGAGAGCAGGGCGCGCAGCAGCGAGGGCACCGGGATCAGCTGGGGCCGCGCCGCGGCGTGAGCGCTGCGGCCGGCGTTGGGGTCATAGCCGCCGAGCAGGCGGTCCGCGTCAGTCATGGCCACCGGCCTTGCGGGTGACGGGTTGGCGGTCGGGCTGTTTCAGCTTGGGCATGCGGCGCATCACCAACGTCATCTGCACCGCATACAGCACGAACGACCACAGGTACATGTACAAGCCCCAGCCCAAAAAGCCCCAGCCGCAGGCCCTCAGCACGCGGCTCCACTCCGCGCCGCCGGTGCCCAGCAGGACCAACGGAAACCCGGCCATCAACGCGAAGGTGGCGCCCTTTCCGACGTAGGTCACCGGCAGCGCCGACAGGCCTCGGCTGCGAAGCAGCGGCAGGGAGGCGGCCAGCAGCCCGTCGCGCACCAGCAGCGTGATGACGAACCACCACGGCACGATCCCGTCGATTGCCAGGACGATCGGGACGGTCACCATGTAGAGCCGGTCCACCGCGGGGTCCAGCAGAACGCCCAGCCGCGAGGACTGGTTGAGGGTGCGGGCGATCTTGCCGTCGGCCCAGTCCGAGGCCCCGCTGAACATCAGGATCGCCACCGCCCAGCCGTTGGCGTGGGCGAACAGCAGGACGTAGACGAATACCGGGATGAGCAGCAGGCGGATCGCGCTGAGCGCGTTGGGCACCGTCAGCACCCGATCGGGCGGAAGCGCGGGCTCCATGAGCCGTGACATTAGCCGAACGCCGAGCGGGCGGCTGGCCGCACACTCGAGCTCGAGCGTGCGGCTGGCCGCACGCTTGCCGGCTCAGCTCAGCGGAACACCCCGGGCAGGCTCAGGGTCGACAGCGTGTCGTCGGACAGCGGATTGTCGTTGACCATGTAGGTCCACGTCGACGTCGGCCGCGCCAGCTTCGACAGGTCCAGCCCGGGCTCCTCTTCGAGCACGTTCGCGGTTTCGAAAGTCTGCTGCGCCGCCTCGATGGCGTCAGCGGCCAGCGACGCGAACGCGTCGACCGCCATCCGGTGGAACTCGTCCAGCGGATTCTGCCGGCCCAACGCGCGCAGGTGGATGCTTTCTCGGATGTCGGCGAGGTAGGCCAAATGGTCGGCCCAGCCCCGGTCGAGGTGATACAGCATGATGAGCCGGCAGATCTTCTCCAGGCGGTCTTCGGAGATGTCCTCGGAGAGTTCCGCGTAGCGGTCCGGCGCCAGCTCGGCGAGCTCCTCGCGCGCGGTCGCGGTGCGCAGCAACGTGTTTCGGCGATCGACGATGATCGCGCGCTGCTGCGCGATCAGCTGGTTGTAACGCCAGGTGTTCGCGTGCACGTCGAGCATCCGGCCCTCGGCGACCCGCTGGGCGTGGTCGAGCATCCCGGCCGCCTTGGGGCTGACGATCCGGCCGTCCTCGTCGGTCTGCATCGGGAGCTTGTTGTGGTCGAGGTTGGCCGCGACGACGTCGTCCTCCCAACTGGAGAAGAACACCGACGACCCCGGGTCGCCCTGCCGTCCCGCGCGGCCACGCAGCTGGTTGTCGAGCCGCTCGGTGTGGTGGCGGCCGGTGCCGACGACGTGCAGCCCGCCCAGTTCCGCGACGCGGTCGTGGTCCGCCTCGTCGGACCCGCCAAGGCGGATGTCGGTGCCCCGCCCGGCCATCTGGGTCGACACGGTCACCGTGCCGTACTCGCCGGCCTCGGCGATGACCTTCGCCTCCTCGGCGTCGTTCTTCGCGTTGAGCACCACCGCGGGAACGCCGCGGCGCAGCAGCCGCTCGTGCAGCTCCTCGGACTCGGCCACGTCGCGGGTGCCGACCAGCACCGGCTGCCCGGTCTCGTGCACCTCGGCGATGTGCGCGACGATCGCGTCGTTCTTGGCGGCCGCGGTGATGTAGACCCGGTCGGCCTCGTCCTCGCGAATGTTGGGCTCGTTCGGCGGAATTGGCGAGACGCCGAGCTTGTAGAACTGGCGCAGCTGCTCGCCGGCCGCCAGCGCGGTGCCGGTCATGCCGCAGACGGTGGCATAGCGGTTGATCAGCGCCTGCACGGTGATGGTGTCGAGCACCTCGCCGGTCTCGGTGGTCTCGATGCCCTCCTTCGCCTCGACGGCGGCCTGCAGGCCGTCGGGCCAGCGCTGCAGCTGCGCGATGCGGCCGCGGGCGGAGTTGATCAGGTGCACCGCGTCGTCGCGCACGATGTAGTGCACGTCGCGCTGCAGCAGCACGTGCGCGTGCAGCGCCACGTTGACCTCGGTGAGCGTGGTGCCGACATGCTCCTCGGAGTACAGGTCGATGCCGCCGAGGGCCTTCTCGACCTTGCGCGCGCCGACGTCGGTCAGGTGGACGTTGCGGCTGTCGGCGTCGGTCTCGTAATCGGTGGCGGCGTCCAGCTTGCCGACCAGCTTGATGATCTCCAGCCGCGGCGTCTCCCGGTGGGTGGTGCCGGCCAACACCAACGGCACCAGCGCCTCGTCCACCAGCACCGAGTCGGCTTCGTCGATGAGGGCCACGTCGGGATTGGGTGACACCAGGTCGTCGACGTCGGTCGCCAGCTGGTCGCGCAGCACGTCGAAGCCGATCTCGTTGACCGAGGCATAAGTGACGTCGCAGCCGTAGGCGGCGCGGCGTTCCTCGCTCGTCGAGTCCGCAGTGATCCAGCCGACCGTCAGCCCCAGGGCTTCCAGCAGCGGGCCCATCCACTCCGCGTCGCGGCGCGCCAGGTAGTCGTTGATGGTCACTACGTGCACGTGCCGTCCCGCAAGGGCGTATCCGGCGGCCGCGATCGCCCCTGAGAGGGTCTTGCCCTCACCGGTGGCCATCTCGATCACGTCGCCGGCGAGCATGCGCAACGCACCCAGCAGCTGGACATCGAAGGGGCGAAGCCCGGTCGTCCGCTCCGCCGCCTCCCGGGCGATCGCGAGGAACTGCGGGATGTCGGCGGACTCCGCGAGGTCGTCGAGCTTGAGCAGCCCGGTTGCCTCGCGCAGCTTCTCGTCGCTGAGGTCGGCCGCCTTCTCGTCGTACTCCGACGAGGCGGTGACCTCGGCGAGGGACCGCGTCTGGTTCTTCTCCGTGCTGGCGCCCAGCAGCCGCCAGAATCGGCTACTCAGGCGGCCGGGCTGCGTCCGGGTGGTCTTTGGCACAGGTCAACGGTACGCGAGCGCTCGATCACCGCGAGCGTGCGTGTTTGACCGCGACACGCCGGGCGTACACGTGCAACTGCGCACCCTCGCGCCCCGAAAGAATCAGGCGAGGTTGGAGCGGCGCGGGTAGGCGACGGCCGGGTCGGTGAGCACATTGACGACGGCGGGCAGCCCGCTGGCGAAGGCGCGCTCCAGCGCGGGCCGCAACTCGGCGGGCGCGGCCACCAACTCGCCGTGGGCACCCAGGGCGCGCGCCACCTCGTCGTAGCGCGTGCCCGGACGCAATTCCGCCACCACCGAGTAGCCGTACAGCGCCTCCATCGGGTGTTTTTCGAGACCCCAGATTCCGTTGTTGCCGATGATCGACACGACCGGCACGCCGTGGCGGACCAGGGTGTCCCACTCCATGCCGCTGAAGCCGAACGCGCCGTCGCCCTGCAGCAGCACGACCTGGCGGTCGGGCCGGGCCAGCTTGGCGGCCAACGCGTAGCCGGGGCCCGACCCGAGGCAGCCAAACGGGCCGCTGTCCAGCCAGCAACCCGGCAAATAACTGTCGATCACCCGCCCGGCGTAGGACCCGAAGTCGCCCGCGTCGATGACGACGATGGCGTCGCGGTCCAGCAGCGGTGCCAGCTCCGCGTACACCCGCATCGGATGCAGCGGGATCCGGTCGTCGGCCAGCTCGGCCTTCTCCTGGGCGCGCGCCGCGGTCTCGGCGGTTCGCAGCCCAGCGACCCAATCCGGGTGTGCGGTGCCACGTGTCGCGGCGAGGGCCGACAGGATCGCGGTCAGGTCGCCGTACAGGCCGGCGGCGATGGGCCGGGGATGCTCGCGGACGGGTTCGCCGCGGTCGGCCACGATCAGCTGCGTTTCGGGCCCGAACACCTTGCCGAAGCCCAACCTGAAATCCATTGGCACACCGACGATCAACGCGACGTCGGCCTCGCCCAGCGCCTTGCCGCGCACCCGCGAGAAGGCCATCGGGTGGTCGGCCGGCACCGCGCCGCGGGCCATCCCGTTCATCAGCACCGGAATCTGAAGTTCCTCCGCGAGGCGCAGCAGCGCCGCCTCGCCGTGTCCCCACCAGACATTGGTGCCCGCCATGATCACCGGCCGCTGCGCCGCTGCCAACAGGTCGACGGCGCGGTCGAGGGCCCGGGCATCCGGGGCCGGACCGGGCGGCACCGCGCTCAAGGCGCCGGGCCGGCCGTCATCCTCCGACATCGAAAACGCGTGGTCCATCGGAAAGTCGACGAACCCCACCCCGGACGGGGCGCCGACGGCCGCGCGCAACGCCTCGTCCACCAGCCGGCCGGCGTCGTCGGCCGACTGCGCGGTGGCGGCGAATCGGGCCAGCGGCGCCACGAATGGCACATGGTCGATCTCCTGCAGCGAGCCCATGCCCCAGCGCCCCGCGGGGGCCCGGCCGCCGAGGACCACCAGGGGCGACTGGTTCTGCTGCGCCGCGGCCATCGCGCTCATCCCGTTGGTGACGCCCGGCCCGGCGGTCAAGGCGGCCACGCCGGGCAGCCTCGTCACCTTCGACCAGCCCTCGGCGGCGAACGTCGCGGTCTGTTCGTGGCGGGTGTCGATAAGCCGGATCCCCTCGTCACGGCAGCCGTCGTAGATGGAGAACAGATGGCCGCCGGATAGGGTGAACACGGTGTCGATGCCGCTGGCCTTGAGCCGGCGTGCGATGAGCCGGCCGGCATGTACGGTCTGGCTGGACGGAGCGTCGATGCTCATCCAGGCAGCCTATCGGCAATCACTCGGGTACCTTCGCCGAAGGATTTTGTGTCAGGCCTCGACCTTAAGGAGACATCGACCATGGGCCCGAAGCCGTTTACGCCGTCGATCAATTGGTCGGCGGCACCCATGGATTCCCTGCGCTGGATCGCCATCGCCTGGGCGATCGGTGCCGTCTGCCTGATCGCGGTGCTGGTGGCGTTCCGGTACCTGACCCCGTGGGGCCGGCAGTTCTGGCGGATCACCCGCGGCTACTTCGTCGGCCCGTCCAGCGTCAGGGTGTGGGCGATGCTGGGGGTGTTGTTGCTGTCGGTGCTCTGTTCGGTGCGGCTCACCGTACTGCTGAGCTACCAGGGCAACGACCTGTACACGGCGGTGCAGAAGGCCGTGCAGGGCATCGCGGCCGACGACGCCAACGTGAAACAGTCCGGGATTCATGGCTTTTGGATGTCGATCGGGATCTTTTCCGTGCTGGCCACGCTGTATGTCATCCGGTTCATGATCGACATCTATCTGACCCAGCGATTCATCATCGCCTGGCGCGTCTGGCTGACCGCCCACCTCACCGACGACTGGCTGGACGGCAAGGCGTACTACCGGGACCTGTTCATCGACAACACCATCGACAACCCGGACCAGCGCATCCAGCAGGACATCGACATCTTCACCGCCAACGCCGGGGGCACCCCGAACATCCCGTCCAACGGGACGGGCAGCACCCTGCTGTTCGGGGCCGTCAACGCGGTCGCCTCGGTGATCTCCTTTGCCGCGATCCTGTGGCAGCTCTCCGGGAATCTGGAAATTTTCGGCTTCGAGTTGCCGCGCGCCATGTTCGTCACGGTCCTGGTCTACGTTCTGGTCGCGACCGTGGTCGCGGTCTGGCTGGGCCATCCGCTGATTTGGCTGAGCTTCAACAACGAAAAGCTCAACGCCGCATTCCGTTACGCGCTGGTGCGGTTGCGCGACGCGGCCGAGGCGGTGGGCTTTTATCGGGGTGAACGAGTCGAGCGGGCGCAACTGTGGCGGCGCTTCACCCCGATCATCGCCAACTACCGCAAGTTCGTGCGCCGGACCATCATCTTCAACGGGTGGAACTGGTCGATGTCGCAGATCATTGTTCCGCTGCCGTGGGTGATCCAGGCGCCGCGACTGTTCGCCGGGCGGATCGACTTCGGCGACGTCGGCCAGAGCGCGACGGCCTTCGGCAACATCCAGGATTCGCTGTCGTTCTTCCGCAACAACTACGACGCGTTTGCCGCGTTTCGCGCGGCGATCATCCGGTTGCACGGGCTGGTCGACGCGAACAGCCAGGGCCGCGCGCTGCCGACGATCCTGGTCAAGCCGAGCGACGAGGCAACCGTCGAGCTTCGCGGTGTCGAGGTGCGCACGCCGGCGGGCGACCAGTTGATCGACCCGCTCGATGTGGCGCTCGACGACGGCGACTCGCTGGTGATCACCGGCCGATCGGGCGCCGGCAAGACCACGCTGCTGCGCAGCCTGGCCGAGTTGTGGCCGTACGCCTCCGGGACCCTATGCCGCCCCGACGGCGACAACGCCACGATGTTCCTGTCGCAGTTGCCCTACGTGCCGCTCGGCAGCCTGCGCGGCGTGATCTGCTACCCGAACGAGCCGGCGAACGTCTCCGACGGCGAACTGCACGACATCCTGACGAAGGTGGCCTTGGCGCCGCTGATCAGCCGCCTCGACGAGGAGCAGGACTGGGCCAAGGTGCTCTCCCCCGGCGAGCAGCAGCGCGTCGCGTTCGCGCGCATCCTGCTCACCAAGCCGAAGGCGGTGTTCCTCGACGAGGCCACCTCGGCTCTCGACGAGGGGCTGGAGTTCGCGCTGTATCAGCTGGTGCGCACCGAGTTGCCGGACACCGTGTTGGTCAGCGTCAGCCACCGGCCCACCGTCGAGCAGCACCACCGACAACAGCTCCAGTTGCTGGGCGGCGGCCAGTGGCGGCTCGGCCCGGTCGAAAAGGAACCCGCCGGGGTTTAGCTGTTTTCCGCCGCGTGCGCTCCGGCGCTGTGTCTAACGCGCCTGCGCGCCCGTGGCCTGCCGGGCCGCGTGCGCTCCGGCGCGGCGACCGAAGAACGAACCCTCCCCCAGCTGCGTCCCGCTCGCATACCCCTTGCCGTCCTGGGCGATGTTGGACGCGCAGGCGCCCACCGCGTACAGGCCGGCCACCACGCTGCCGTCCTCGCGCTGCACCTGCCCGTCCACGGACACGGCCAACCCGCCGACGGTGAATCCGGCGTACATCGCCTTTCCCAACGACATGTCGAACGCGCCCCACGGCCCTTTGTCCTGCGGCGCAAGGAATTCCGGCTGCTTGTGAAAATCGGGATCCTCGCCGCGGGCGGCGTGCGTGTTGTAGCGGTCCAGGGTCGCGACCAGGTTGCCCGGCGGGATGCCCAGCGCGGCTTCCATCTCGGGCACAGTCTCCCAGCCGTCGATCAACGGCACCAGCGGCATCTTGGGATGCTCCAGGTGCGCCTCGTCGACGATCAGGAACGCCGAGCTGTCCGGCTGATCCATGATGAATCCGGCCGTGCGGGAGTGGTAGGAGTCTTCGGCGACGAACCGCTGCCCGAGCTTGTTCACGATGATCCCGGTGAGCAGGATCGACGGCGGATAGGGCGGCGCCGTGATGAAGATCTGATCCATGTGCTGGGTGGCGCCCCCCGCGGAGACGCCCAGCCGGATGCCCAGGCCGTCGTCGTAGGTATTGCCGAGCACGAACGGCTTCTCACCCAGCTTCGGGGTGTACTTGGCTACCATCTCCGGGTTCATCACGAATCCCCCGGCAGCGATGATCACCGACTTTGCCTTGATCGCACCGGTTTCGGAAAATTGCTTCCACAGCACGCCGGTCACCGCGCCGGCGTCGTCCACGATCAGCTGGCTGGCGCCGGTCTCGTAGCGCACCTGTACGCCAAGGCTGGCGGCCCGCTTGAGGAGCAGGTCGATCACCATGCTGGCGCCGCCGGTGTCGCCGGGCACCGGCACCTTGTGACCGCGCGGCGCCGGGACCGCCTTCTCCAGGAAGGGCCACACCTTCTCGTTGCCGGTGAACATCAACCCCTCGGTGTTGGGCTGGATCACGGCCTTGCCCGGGAAGTAACTGCGCTCGAACTGAAACCCCAAGTCTTCCAACCAATTGAAATGCTCGACGCTGCCCTCGCAGTAGGCACGAATCTTCGCGTGGTCCGGCTGCCTCGACACCGCGACGAGGTATTTGTACATCTCCTCGGCCGAGTCGGGGTGGCCGGTCGCCTCCTGCACGGCGGTCCCGCCGCCGAGGTAAAAGTGGCCTCCCGCAAGGGAAGTCGTGCCGCCCGCCGCGGCCGCGCGTTCGAGCACCAACACCTTCGCGCCCGCGGCCGCCGCGCTGACCGCCGCGCACCCGCCGCCGATGCCGAATCCGATCACCACCACGTCGACCTCGTCCGACCACGACGTCACCGTGTCCGCGTCGACGGTAGCCGGGATCTCGGTACTCACTGCTGCTCCTGTTTGATGTAGTCGTAGAACGCCCTCATCTCGGGTGAGACGTAGGCGATTTCCAGATACGGCACCCCCGCCTGCGGCGCCGACACGTAGGCGAACTTGATGCCGCCAGGCATCACGCCCTGCTGCACGATCGGCGCCCCCTTTGCCGCGGCCTCCGCCAAGAAGGCGTCGAATCCCTCGGGGCTCGGCGCTTCGGTGCAGATGTGGTGCAGGCCGGGCGGCGATTCGCGCAGAAAGTCACTATAGATGTTCTCCCCGCGGACCGGTGAGATCAGCTCCAGCTGCATGTCCCCGAGATAGCTCAGCGAGATGCTGGCGACGAAATCGGCGGGCCGGCCGAGGTAGCTGCAGCTGTCCGGGGCAAAGTGCACCTCGGGTATCCGCACCCACTTTCGAGCGCCTAACAGGCCGGTGAGGGCGGTTTCTGTGGCATCCAGGTCGGGGGTGACCCAGGCGATCTGCGTCGGCGATTGGGTGGGAAGGGTCATCGTCTCGCAGGATAGCTCAGCCGGTCGGCCGCCAGAAAGGGCCGGGAGGACTTTGCCGCGAGCGGCCGCGTCGGCCACCCGGCAGCGCGATGAACACGTTCTAATTCGGCGGCTCAGTGCTGGGTCAGCACGTCCACCAGCAGCCGCATCTGAGTGTCAAACACCGCCGCCGGGTCGGTCAGGGTGTCGGTGCCGTATTGCCCGAACACCTCCAAACTGATGGCGCCCAGGACGCCCGCCCACAGCAGGAAGCACTTGGCGATCACCAGGTCGTCTCCCGGAAATCCGAACTCGTCGCGAATGCGTCCGAAATCCGACGACATCGGTTGCGGTGCAAGGTCATTCGTCAAACGGATGTCTCCGGTCGCGATGCCCGCCGCCACCGCGTCGAAGAGGGCGCCCACCACGCGGGTGCCGGCCGGGACGGTGCGCTCGGCGGGCGCGTGATACCCGGGGACGGGGCTGCCATACAGCAGGGCCCAGCGGGCGGGATCGGCCACGGCCCACTCCCGCGCCGCCCGCGCGATGGCGATGACATCGTCGCTCCACGCCTCGCCCGCTGTCTCACGGGCCCGGTCCACGGTGTCGGCCAGGTCCGTATAGGCGTCCACCACGAGCAGGGTCAGCAGCTCGTCGCGGCTGGACACGTATCGATACACCGCCGAGGACACCATGCCCAGGTCGCGGGCGATGGCGCGCACCGACAGCCCGGCGGCGCCCCCCTCCACCAGTTGGCGGCGGCCGAGCTCGATGATTCGCGCCTCGATCTGCTCCCGCGATTCCTGGCGTTTGCCCACGTGGCCAGTCTGACACAACCGAGAACACCGCTCTTGCTTTTTGGCGACGGCTGTGGCAACGTGTCCGGCAGAGAGAGCACCGCTCTCGGATTCCGTTAGAGAGGACGCACCATGGCCACGCGCTACGAAGAACCGAATCGGGTGGCCCGCGCCGCCAACGCGGTGATCCGCTGGCTCGCCGAGCTGGGGATCAGCATCGCTGGAACCCGCGCCCTGCACGTCCGGGGCCGCAAGAGCGGAAAACCGCGCGCGGTGGTGATCAACCTGCTCACGGTCGACGGCGTCGACTACCTGGTCTCACCGCGCGGCAACACGCAATGGGCCCGCAACGTTCGGGCGGCGGGCGTCGTCGAGGTGGGTCCGCGCTGGCGCCGGCGACGCGCTCGAGTGAGCGAGGTGGGCGATGCGGGCAAGCCCGAAGTCCTGAGGCGCTATTTGGGCCGCTGGTACTGGCAGGTCAAGGACTATGTCGGCGGGTTGACGCCGGATTCCACCGACGAGCAGCTGCTCGCCGGGGCGCCCTCGATTCCGGTGTTCGTGCTCGAGCCCGCCGGCTGACTTATCGGGGGTTGGGCGGCGTCGCCCCGAGATCCTGGCGGACCTGGTCCGAGGTGGCCCGCCACGACACCGCCGCGGGCAGATCGCCCCAGATGCTGTTGAAGATCCCCACGATCTCCCCCGGGCCGCCGGCGGGTGCCAGGTAAACCGGTCCCCCGGAATCGCCCCGCTGGCTCTGGACACCGTGCGACATGGTGAACCATCCGTTGTTGACGCTCTCGACGGTCCCGCAGGTCTCACCCGTGACCACGCCGAAGTGGCACACGGCCTGGCCCGGCTGAAGCGCCAGGGAGGGATTGGATTCCAGCGGCCGCCCGCCCGGCAGGACGTTGTTGGCCGTGACCCCGCCGTCCAGCACGATCGCCTCGTAGTCGTTGATCGTCTGATCGGTGGCCACGGTGGTGCCGCTGGGCGTGTTGTCGCGGAACGTGGCCTGGCGTCCGATGACGTTGTGTTCGCGGTCGTAGACGACGCCGCTGCCGCGGCAATGCCCCGCGGTGAACGCGATCTTCAGGGCGGGGTCGACGTAGGCCAGGGTGCACAGGCGATTGTCCTGGTGGATTTCCATCCCGGGAAAGACGACTGGGGGGTCCGCCTTGGCGGGCAGGGGCGGCAGCCACGATGCGACTGCCACGACGGAAGCCGAGGCGGCGAATGCGTGCAGTGCCAGGCGGCGCATGTTGAGCTCCGATCCCTCCGTTAAATGCCGACCCGAAGGGTGACGTTACGGCTTGATCTCACCCCTCGCTCATCTTTTCGCACTTGAGGGCGCTGGCGTTACCCCGGCGTGACCAGCGGCACGGCGTCGGCGGCCAGCCCCGCCGCGCGCGGCGCCCACCCCGGCGGCCCGAAGACGTAGCCAAGCCGGTCACGCAGGCGCTTTGCCGATCGCCAGTCGTGGGCGATGGCGACGTATTCGCGGGTTTGCAGCTTCCAGATGTTGAAGGTGTCGACCTGCTTGGTGAGCCCGTAGTGGGGGCGGAACAGTTCGGGCTGGAAGCTGCCGAACATCCGGTCCCACAGGATGAGGATGCCGCCGTAGTTCTTGTCCAGGTAGAGCTGGTCCATCCCGTGGTGCACCCGGTGGTGCGACGGGGTGTTGAAGACGAATTCGAACGGGCGCGGCAGCTTGTCGATGCGCTCGGTGTGGATCCAGAACTGGTAGATCAGGTTCAGCGACCAACTGAAGTACACCATCCAGGGGGGAAGTCCCAAGAGCGGCAACGGAACCCACATCAAGACCTCGCCGCTGTTGTTCCACTTCTGGCGCACCGCGGTGGCGAGGTTGTAGTACTGGCTGGAGTGGTGGGCCTGGTGCGTCGCCCAGACCAGCCGGACCCGGTGCGCCATCCGGTGGTAGCCGTAGTACAGCAGGTCGACGCCGACGAGCGCGACGACCCACGTGTACCACTTGGCCGGCGACAGGTGCCACGGCGCCAGGTAGGCATAGATCGCGGTGTATCCCAGCAGCGCGAGCGCCTTCCAGCCGGCGCTGGTGGCGATCGAGACCAGGCCCATCGAGATGCTCGCCCAGGAATCGCGGGTGAGGTAAGCGCCGGATCCCGGCCGCGCTTCTGCCTCGGTGTCTTGCAGCTTGCTCGCCGCGGTCCATTCGATGGTCAACAGCAACAGGAAAAACGGGATGGCGAACAGCACCGGGTCGCGTACCTGCGGGGGCAGCGCGAACCAGAACCCGGTGACAGCATTCACACCGATAGATTACGACCATCGGCCAGCTCTGGTAACGGCCCGTACCAATGAGGTGTTGAGCGCTTGACCGCAGTGGTGGTAATCGGCTCGGGGTTCGCCGGGTTGTGGGCGGCACTCGGCGCCGCGCGGCGGCTCGACGAGCTCGCCGTCCCGGCCGGCGCCGTCGACGTCACCGTTGTGAGCGCCAAGCCGTTCCACGACATCCGGGTGCGCAACTACGAAACCGACCTGACGCCCTGCCGGATCCCGCTCGCCGACCTGCTCGACCCCGTCGGCGTCGCCCACGTCACCGCCGAGGTGACCGCGATCGACACCGGCTCCCGCACGATCACCACGTCGACCGGCGCCACATACGGCTACGACCGACTGGTGCTGGCGTCGGGCAGTCACGTGGTCAAGCCGGACATCCCGGGGCTGCGGGAGTTCGGTTTCGACGTCGACACCCACGACGGCGCCCTTGCGCTGCAGCGGCACCTGCGCGAGCTCGCCGACGAATCGCCGACGCCCGCAGCGGCGACCGTCGTCGTGGTCGGTGCCGGACTGACCGGCATCGAGGCGGCCAGCGAGCTGCCAAACCGGTTGCGCGCCTTGTTCTCTGGGCGGGGCGTCACCCCGCGCGTGGTTCTCGTCGACCGCAATCCCGCCGTGGGCTCCGACATGGGGGCGTCGGCGTGCCCGGTGATCGAAAAGGCCCTGTCGGACAACGGCATCGAGACCAGAACGGGCGCAGGCGTCGTCGAGGTGACCGAGCGGGACGTGACGCTGTCCTCGGGTGAGCGGCTGCCGGCTGCCACCGTGGTGTGGTGCGCGGGCATGCGGGCGAGTTCGTTGACCGAGCAACTCGGGGTGCCCCTCGACCGGTTCGGCCGGGTACGGGTCGACGACTACCTGCGGATCGCCGACGTGCCCGCGGTTTTTGCCGCCGGCGACGTGGCCGCCGCCCGAATGGACGACGAGCACCTGTCGGTGATGTCCTGCCAACACGGGCGCCCGATGGGCCGCTACGCCGGCTACAACGTCATCAGCGACCTCTTCGACGAGCCGATGCTTGCCCTTCGAATCCCTTGGTATGTCACAGTTCTCGACCTCGGACCCGCCGGAGCGGTCTACACCGAGGGATGGGATCGGACCGTGGCGTCGACTGGGCCCCAGGCCAAGGCGACGAAGCAGACCATCAACACCCGGCGCATCTATCCCCCGCTGACCCGCAGCCGCGCCGACCTGCTGGCCGCCGCCGCGCCGGAGCTGCAGGCCCGCCCCTGACCGCTCAGTCCGCCTGCGCCTTCTCCCCGGCGTACCACTGCACCGCTCGGACCCCCGGCTGCAGGGAGAGCTCGGCGACCAGCCGCTCGAGCTTGGCCGGTGTGTGGCCGTCCATCAGCAGGTGCGCGGTGAGGGTGATCTCGTCGTCGGCGGCATGTCCGGTGTGGATGCCACGCAGCGTGATGTCGTTGCCGCTGGCGTGCTGGACGATGTGGGTGCGCGCGTACTTCTCCGATTTCGGGCGGCAGACGACTTGGACGAGGTAGGGCTGCACGCCCTCGTCTTCCTCGACGACGTCGTCGCGGTCGATCAGCCGCCCGAGCGGGCGGCCGAACAGGTGGATCGCGATGACTGTGCCGGTGGCGATCAGGGTGAAAACGAGGTGACCCGACGCGGCCAGCACCCCCACCGCCGCCGAGCACCACAGCGTCGCGGCGGTGTTGAGGCCGCGGACGTTGAACCCGTCGCGCAGGATCACGCCACCGCCGAGGAACCCGATCCCGGACACCACGTAGGACGCGACACGGGTGGGGCTGCTGTCCTCGGTGGCGACGGCATAGAGCACGAATAGCGTCGCTCCGCCGGCGACCAGCGCGTTGGTGCGCAGCCCGGCCATGCGGGCCCGCCACTGCCGCTCCAGCCCGATCAAGGCGCCACATCCCACGCCGACGCCGAGTCGGAGGGCGAATTCGGCGACGCTCAACGTCTGCATGACACCCCCACCTCCTTCCCCCAGCGGCCGGCGGCAGCTAAGCACGGCCAGGTGAACGGCAGGTGGACCGCACCCGATCGGGTCGCCTCGTGGTCACGCCGCGGACACCGGCAGTCAACTTGGTGCTAGGCCTTGGAAAGCTGGTGCGGGCAATAGAATTTCGCGGCGATCATCGCGAAGTTGGATGCATTCTCCATGTCCATGCCGGGGTTGTGGGTCTTCACGTCGTGGACCAGCTCGAGGCCCGATTCGCCGTTGTTCAGGCAGGTGCACACCGCTTTGCCGGACGCGACGGCGGCATCCGGGCTGGAGTAGCTGATGCCGACCTGGTGCAGCGCAGCGAGGAAGCCCGCGTCGTCGCCCTGGGGTGGCGGCGGCGGGTCGGCGTGCGCGGGCACGGCGAGGCCGATCATCATGGTCGCGGCGCCGGCGAGCGTTAGCAGTCTTTTCATTCGTCACCCTCCCAATTCGGTTGCGCCCTAACCCGACTGCGCATCGGACGGTACGACCTGGGGCCTGTCACCCTTCCTGAGGTGCACCGCGTGAATGCCGGGCTTCTTGGCCAGCTGCTCGAGCAGCGCGTCGAGGCCGTCTTGATCGACGTTGTGGTGCTGGACGCTTTCGGGCTTTTCGGATATCTGCGCGACCAGCCGCTTGAGGTTTTCCGGCGAGTGGGCGTCTTTGAGGTCCTTGAGCGGTTTGATCCGGCCGCGCACGCCGGTGCCGCTCAGCGCGCTGGGGGCCCCCGCGCCGAACGCGCTGCCCAGCATCCCGGCCACCGACATCGAACTGAGCAGCCCGCCCTCGCCGAGCGCGGCGGCCGGGACCGCGTCGGGGCCGGCGGCCGACAGCGCGGCCGCCACCGTCCTGATAGCCGGGGTGGACGTGGCCCAGCTCGGCGGGACCGACAAGTGACCGACCAGCGTGCCGGCGTTCCCCATGCCCGCCGAGACGGCGTTGTAGAGCGTGCCCCGGCCGAAGCCCAGCGCTCCCAGCCCGGCGCCCAGCGCGTCCTTGGGGAGCGCGGCGTACGCAGCCGGGGGGGCGAACTTGAGCCACTGTGAGACCGGGAAGTTGATCAGCAGCCCGATGTCGTTGAAGCCAGTGGTGAAGCCAAGCGGAACCTTGACCGCGTTGTAGAGGTTGGTAATCAGCGTGGATGCCCCGGTCCCGAAGAGGGAGTTCAACAGGCCGTTGATGGTGGACGTGTAGTCGCTGCTGAGGTTTGCCAGCGTCGTCAGCAGCGGGTTGCCGATGGTGAGCGGGTTGGCCGCTTCCGTCAACAGTGTGCCCACCGTGCCGGCCGGGGTGGCGGCGGCTTGGGTCACCGCGGCAGCCTGGCCGGCGACTGCGCCGGCATTGGTGATCTGCGGCGCCTCGGTGAACGGGGTCACCTTCGAGGCTGCCGCCGACGAGCCCGCATAGGTGTCCATGGCCAGGGCGTCCTGGGCCCACATTTCGGCGTACTGGACCTCGGTCGCTGCGATCGCCGGGGTGTTCTGTCCGAAGACGTTGGTGGCCACCAGCTGCGCCAGCTGGGTGCGGTTGGCGGCGATCTCCGCCGGGGGCACGTGCGCAGCGAACGCCGTCTCGTACGCGCTGGCCGCCGCGGTGGCCTGAGTGGCGGCTTCGGCGGCCTGCGCGGCGGTGCCCTGCATCCAGGCCAGGTAAGGCGTGACCGCGGCGGCCATGTTGACCGATGACGGGCCCACCCAGGCGCCGCTGGTCAGGCTATCGATCACCGAGGTATAGGAGGAAACGGCGGACTGCAGTTCGCCGGCCAGCCCCTCCCAGGCGGCAGCGGCCGCCCGCAGCGACCCCGATCCCGGTCCGGCGTACATCCTTCCCGAGTTGAACTCGGGCGGAAAAGCTGCGTAGAACATCGTCTATTCCCCTTGCCTGGTTTCGGTCATGGCCGTCAGTCCTCCAGCGCGGGGATGACGATGATGGTGGCCGCCGCCGGGTCGGCCGCGACGACGCCGCCCAACGAGGCCGCGGTGGCACCACTGGCGCCGGCGGACTGGAAGGCGGCGGCGCCGATCGCGCGTCCGGCCAGGCTGGACAGGGCCATCTGGCCGAAGACGCCCTCCTCTCCGGCGAGCGCGGCCGGCGCGGCCGCCGCGTTGGCGGGTAGCACCTGGGCAAGCGTTTTGATCGCGGGGGCGGCCTCGGTCCAGCCCTGCGGCACCGACAGGCCGCTGACCAGGGCCGCCTTGCCCATTGCGCCCTGGGCGCCGACGGCGGAGCTGAGCATCGACTTCACTGCGCTGGCGCCTTGCGTCAGCGGCGCCAGCGCCCCGCTGATGGCTTTCGGGCCGGCGAGGTAGGCGGCGGCTGCCTGCCCGTTCTGGCCCCAGGCATAGGCCTGACCGAACGACAGGAAGGGGCCGCCGGGTATGGAAGTGAGCCCTTGAAGCGAATAGGGCCCGGAGGCGAAGGTCGACGTAATGGTGTTCCAGTTCGTCAAGTCGGCCTGTAGTCCGGCTGGCAACGACAGCGAGGAGGTCAATTGAGGCAAGTTGAGCCCCGACAGCAGGTTGGTCGATCCGGTCGTCGGCGAATTCAGGAGGCCGCTGCCGAGGCTTTGCAGCGCCGTCGGTAGGGAGTTGATCAGGTGCGACAGCTGCGTGCCGATGTTCAAGCCGCTCGCGCCGCCGGTCTGGGAGACGGCGGCCGCCTGGGCGGGCGCGGCCGCGGCGTTGGTGGTCTGCGGCGGCTCGGTGAACGCGGTGAGCTGGGACGCGGTCGCCGACGAGGCGGCGTAGGCGTACATGGCGGCGGCGTCCTGGGCCCACATCTCGGCGTATTGGGCTTCGGTGGCGGCGATGGCGGGGGTGTTCTGGCCCAGGAAGTTGGTGGCGATCAGCGCCATCAGCAGGGCGCGATTGGCCGCGATCACCGGTGGCGGCACCGTTGCCGCGAACGCGGTTTCGTAGGCGCCGGCGGCGATCTTGGCCTGGCTGGCGGCCTCCTCGGCCTGCGCGCCGGTCGCGCTCATCCACGCCACATACGGCGCGGCCGCGGCCGCCATCGCGATAGAGGAAGGCCCCGTCCACGGCCCGGTGGCGAGGCTCTCGATCGTTGCGCCGTACGAGGCCGCCGTCGACTGCAGTTCCGTCGCCAACTCGTCCCAGGCCGCCGCGGCTGCCAGCATGGGCCCCGACCCCGCGCCGACATACATCCGCCCCGAGTTGATCTCCGGTGGTAGCGCCCCGAAATCCAACATCTATTTACTCCGCTCCCCTTGAGTGGCCGCCATGGTAGGCGCGGCTTTCTGGCCCGTCCGCAACCGCGCGGCAGCTCTAATGGAATCCATGGAATCCGCTGTTGAATTCACGCATTGATTGGACGTGTGTGAGGACGACAGGGTTCCACACTCCTATCCGAAATGTGTCAGAGGCGGCGGTCCGCCCGGCGTTCAGGCGGCGCTGCCTAATGTAGCGATCATCGTGATCGGAACGTATTCGCGCTGGGTTCCAGGGACGTAATAGTAAAGTAAACGACAAGTGTCACCGCGCGAATATGCCTGTGAGAATGCTGCTGATCAGCTAACAGATCCCGCTGCGAAATGCATTGTCCAGCCGACCAGTAGCCGATTCCCAGCAACCGGACAGAAATGGAATCGAAGTTCGTCGGGTTTTTGGCGCAATAGACCGGCCGACCGACGATTGCCGGCCGTTAATCGTTGCCAACGGGACTCAATAAATGAGGTGCCCACATCCGCCGCTATTGCACACGGCTAAGCAATGAACATATTCGACAAGTATGAACTGCCTTAATGCCGATAGTTCTCGAGTTCGCCAGCGCTTACCTCGGAGGTTGGCTCGAGCGCTCACCGTGATTCTTGTGAAATTCAATTAATCCCAGGTCGGGCCGACAGCGCCGTCGGCGTTCGCCAGGTTGCTCTCGGTCGTCCGCATCCTTTGCCGGCGCGCGTTCGCTTTGGCCCTGGCATCGTCAGCGGCTCCTTCGCCGAGTGGATAGCTTTTCGTCATCTGGTGCTTCCCTGAATTTCACCTAGCGTACGCATTCGTCGCTGGCGGAACGCTGATTTGCTGCTGGAAGTTTGCTGTGAGCCGGTTAGGGCCGATTTGCCGTGCTCATCGCCCCGGGCAAGCGCCCGGGAGGCATGACCGCGAGGTTGCGGAAAGCTCAATCCGCGCGAGTAACCCTGTGAGCGTCGTTCTAACCGGCCGCCGGGGGTCGCGCAACGAAGGTAGGACGGAAGCCGTACTGCGGCACGGCGCGCCCATAGGGTTGCGCACCAGTGGCCCCGATCGGCATCCCAGGCATGCCGGCCGCCATGGCCGGGGGTGCCACCATGGGCGTCCCGCCGAGCGACGAGGCCAGCGGGCCGGCCAGTGGCGCGGGCGCGGTCCAGCTCGGCGGCACCGACAGCGCACCGATCATGGGCGCGTGGCCGACGCCGACGGAGACGGCATTGCCGACGCCCTCGACGGCAGGACCCGCCGCCGCCGCACCGATCGCGTCGCCGACGGCTTGGCCCGCCGCGTCGGCCGCGTCGCCTGCGGCGGCCCCTTGGCCCAGCAGGCCCAGGAATGGGGCCAGCGTGTTGCTGGGCATGTAAAAGCCGGACGAGAAAGCGGTGTTCCAGATGTTGGCGTTGGGCCCCCACTGCGCCCAAAGGCCGTCCAGCGTGGCGGATCCCGACCCGGATCCCGTCAATAGCCCCACGATCTCCGACGCAGGCGTCTGCGACGATGCCGGCGACGCCAGCCCCTGCAGCGCGGAGGGCAGCGCGGACATCAGCTGTGTCAGCGTGCCCTGTTGAGTCCCGGCCGGAGTGGCGATGGCCTGGGCCACCGCGGCCGACTGTGCGTCAGGCCCACCGGGGCTGGTCGTCTGCTGCGGCTCGCTGAACTGGCTCAGCTGGGCGGCGACCGCCGAGGAGGCGGCGTAGCCGTACATCGCGGCCGCGTCTTGGGCCCACATTTCGGCGTACTGGGCCTCGGCGGCCGCGATCGCCGGGGTGTTCTGACCGAGGATGTTGGTGGCGATCAAAGCCATCAGCTGGGCGCGGTTGGCCGCGATGACGGGCGGGGGCACCGTCTCGGCGAATGCGGCCTCATACGCCGCCGCGGCGGCCTCGGCCTGTGCGGCGGTCTGCTCGGCCTGCTCGGCCGTCGTGCCCAGCCAGGCCGCGTATGGAGCGGCGGCGGCGGCCATCGCGGCAGACGCCGGGCCGTGCCATTCTTCACCGGTCAGCGCGGTCAGCACCGCGCCGTACGACGTTGCGGTGGAGCGCAATTCGGCGGCGAGCCCATGCCAAGCCGACGCGGCGGCCAGCATCGGGCCCGAGCCCGCCCCGGAGTACATCCGGCCGGAGTTCACTTCCGGTGGGAGCAGTGCGAAATCGAGTGCAGCGGTCATCGTTGGCCCCTTCCCCTAATGGGCCGCGCAGGTGGCGTGGGTGCTGAATTGTGTTGTGGCTACGGCGAAGTCCGCCGGGCGTGCGAAGACAAGCGACATCGGACTACTCCTCGCGGAATGAGGGTGACCCGTGCCGGCCGGCAATTATGGCTGGTTTCAGCGCAATTCGAGAGACGCGGTCCGCTGGGCGGACGCGCCTGTACGAGGTCTGTCGGGGTTAGCCGCTCAGACGGTCAGAAAGGGGCCGGGGCCGGATCGAACCGAAATGGTCGATTTGGAATACGGACTATCGTCGAGACTCATTTCGCTCTCACCTCCTCACAGCCTGGGCACACGGGGATGCCGTTATCTCACACAGCGGGGAGAAGGGCCCGGGCTGAAACTCCCGGAGACCGCACCCCTCTCGACAGAGCTTTGGCACCACACGGCGTATCCGGTTCACCTGAGCCGGAAGCCACTTGGGCTCAACCCTTAATCCGGGAAGAGCTGTCCTGACCCTGGGCGTCTTTCGACGTTCGAGGTCAGTGGCCTGTATCCGTGCAGACGCCTCACCTAGCGAGGTGCTTGCACAGGCCATCGTGGCACCCGGACGGTAGATCAGTCAAACCAACTGCCACACGCTCGCAACAAGCCCGCTGTCACCCGGCGGCCGGGGGACGCGGCATCACGGTCACGCGGAAACCGTAGCGGGGGCCGTGGCCGTAGCCACCTCCGGCCGTGGCGGCGGGCATCCCCGGCATACCGGGAATCGGCCCCGGGCCGGCCTGCGGCGCGCCGGCGCCCGGGCCGACGGCGTTGGTCCAGCCACCCCCGGCGAACGTCGCCCCGGCGTGGTTCTCCACCTGGGCGGCCGCCGTCCAGGCCTGCGGCACGGACAACCGACCGACCAGCGTCGCCTGATTCGTGCCGCCCGAAATCGCTCCGCTCAGGTCGCCCGCTATACCTCCCGGGGCGGCTCCGGGCGTCAACAGCGGCAACCACGTCGCATTCCCGGCGCCGGCGCCCATCGGTGGCAGCGCGGTGGCCCCGGGCGTCGCGGAGACCGCCACCGCGTTGATGTCCGACATCCCGGCCGTAACTGCCGGTTCGATGATGGCGGGGCTCACGTACCCGGCCGAGACGAACCCGTTGACGAACGAGGAGTTCAAGAAGGTCCCGATCGCGTTGCCGTCCGCCCCGTCCAGGAAATTCAGGATGGCGTCGAGGAATCCCGCCCCCGGGATGCTGGCCGCGGGGTTCGCGGCGGCCGAGACCGGTGACGAGAGTCCTTGCAGCGCAGTCGGTATCGCGGACAACAGCTGGTCCATCGTCTGAGAGCCGGTGCCCGCCGCGGTGCCGGTGGCTTGGGTGACCGCCGAGGCCTGGGCGGCCTGCCCGGCCGGATTCGTGGTCTGGACGGGTGGGTCGAACGGCGTCAGCGTGGAGGCCGCCGCCGAGCTCCCCGCGTAGCCGTACATCGCCGCCGCGTCCTGGGCCCACATCTCGCCGTACTGGGCCTCGGTGGCTGCGATCGCCGGGGTGTTCTGCCCGAGGAAGTTGGTCGCAACCAGCGCCGCGAGCAGGGCCCGGTTGGCCGCCACCTCCGCCGGCGGCACCGTCATGGCGAACGCCACCTCGTAGGCTGCCGCCGCGGCCGCCGCCTGAGCGGACGCCTGCTGGGCGAGTGCCCCGGTGCTGGTCATCCACTGGACATACGGCTCCGCGGCGGCGCCCATCGACGCGGAGGCCGGCCCCATCCACGCCTCGCTCGTCAGCCCGGTGATGACCGAGTCGTACGAGGCCGCCGTCGAACCGAGCTCCGCACCGAGCGCGGCCCAGGCCGTCGCGGCGGCCATCATCGGCGCCGAGCCCGGCCCGGCATACATCCGGGCGGAGTTGACTTCTGGTGGTAGTGCTCCGAAATCCATTGCCGCCACCCCCTTAACCTGCCGTCACGGTTTCGGCGACGCGCATGGTTGCGTTGCGCAGTGATTTCCGTTGTGTTACAAAGAAATACATCGGACTTCTCCTTTGAAAGTGGATAGTCCGACCCGGCTACGGGCAGGCGGCCGCCGAGCTATGTCGGGTGTTGCCGATTCAAACGGCGGCCAGCGCGCCACGACCGGATCGGAAAGAAACGGTCGTTGTTCTCATGCGTTAACGGTCAATTCGGCCAGTACGCCCACCTCCCGTCGTGGCCAGGGGCGCTCACGCAAGTGCGCCATGGTTGCCCGAATCGGGACGAGACCCCCGGCGAAACCATGCGTGGGGCAAAAGCCGCCTGATTGCTGGGCGTCTTGCGACGATAGACCTAAATCCCCTTCTCAAGACCCATTTCCGCGGGGAAACTGTGCTCGGCGATGAGCATTGAGGATCATGGTGGCACCGGCGCCGACGCCGGGCAATGCGAACCGCTCATCCACTGAAAATTAATAGAAAGCTCATAGAACCCGACGACGATCCCTGACCGCCGCGGGAATCAAGATCTGCGACGGGGCCACCGAAAGCAATTGCGGCCGTTTGCCAGTCGGAACGAGCGGTTTAGGGCGACGGCTTCTTCTCGGCCACGGCCGTGCGAATGCCCTCGAGGAGATCCTCGGCGGTCAACTCCTTGAACCGGAGCAGCTGGGCCTCGCTGAACTCGCTGAGATCGCTCGACAGGACGGCATCGAGGTCTTCGTCATCGAGCCGGAAACTCCGGTGGTCGCGCGCCTTTTCGACCACGTTGCGCACGAAGCCGGCGTTGCCGAGCGTATCGATACCCCGAATCAGATCGCCGTCTTCGGAATAGCTCTCGTCGAGGTAGAACTTGGTGTACGACGGCAACAGGGCGTCGGCGGCCTCGTCGGTGATGACGTCCTCGTTCTCCCGGCCCATCAGCTTGGTCAGCGCGACGAGTTCGTCCGGGGTGTAGCTGAAGAACTCGATCACGGTCGAAAAGCGCCGCCGCAGACCCTGATTCACCTCGAGCATCTTGTCCATCGCCTTGGCGTAACCCGCGCCGAACACCACCAGCTCGTCGCGATGGTTCTCCATGTACAGCAGCAGGGTGTTGATGATCGCGTTGCCGTACGGGTCGCCCTGGTGGTATCCGCTTTCGTGCAGGGTGTGCATCTCGTCGAAGAAGACCGCTCCGCCCAGCGCCCCCTCGAGCATCTCCTCGGTGTTCTTCTCGGCGTCGGCCATGTACCGCCCCAGCAACTTGGTGCGGCTGGTCTCCACCACCAGCGGCTTGCGCAACACCGTGAGCCCGCAGAGCTGCTTGGTGAAGGCCCGCGCGACCGACGTCTTGCCGGTCCCCGGAGGCCCCAGGAGCAGGGTGTGGCGCGAGGTCACCGGCACCGGGAGCCCCATCTTCTCCCGGGCCAAGTTGACCTTGGTGGTCGACTTGATGAGCTTGATTTCCCGCTTGGCGCGTTCCATGCCCAGCATCGCGTTGAGCTCGGCGTCCCCCTCGGCCAGATACTTGGCGGCCTCCTGGGCGTGGCGGGCGGCCTCCGTCTGCGCGCGCGTCGGCGCGCTGTCCGGATCCCATGGGTCGGTGCGGGCCTCGATCGTCTCCGGATCGGTCAGCACCAGCCGATAGTTAGGGTTGTCCAACGCTTCTCGGGCCGGGGCGAACTTCGGGTCGCGGGAGTACACCCGACGCAACAGCTCGATGGCCTCCTCTTCGCGGCCGACGTGGCGCAGGCACATGCCCTGCGTGTACAGCGCGATGTTGGCCGCCCCCGGCACCCGGTCGCCCTCGACGGCGTCCTGGCCGCGCCGGAACGCCTCCTCGAACACGCCCAGCGAGGCCAGCGCGGTGGTCGCCATCGCGGCGCCTGCGGCCTTGAGCTCGGGGTGCCGCCAGGTCTTGCCCTCGGGAAATTGGACGAGCACGTCGGGCCAGCGCCCGGTGCGGAAGTACAGCACACCCCGCACGTAGTTGACGACTTCCTCGTCGAACGGATGCCGGGGCTCGACGCCGTCGAGCAGCTTCGCGGCTTCCTCGTAGCGTTTCGCCTCGGCGAGCACGGCCGCGTATGCGCACGCCAGCGACTCCACGCTGGTGACGGCCAGCCGCAGAAACAGACCGTCGGAGACCTCGGGCCGGAACTGCAGGTCGGTCACCCCGAGACGGCGCGTCTCCCAACCGAACGTCCGGACCGCCGCCCACGCGCCGGCGAGCACCTCGAGGCTCTGCTCCCCGGCCAGCATCCGCGCCAGCCAGGCGTCGCACATGCCAGGGTCGAGCGTGGTGGCCGTGTTGAACATCTGCGCAGCCACCTGCGGGTTGTGGCTGGGCTGTAGCCCGTTGACCGAAATACCGGACGCCAAAAGCCCGGCGACCATTGCATTACGGGCGTCTTCGGCGGTGGATTGCGACCGCGTCATTGCGCCGCAGACACGCTCGCTGCGCTCTCCCGCTCCTGACCGACCGACAGCACCAGATCGTCATCGTCGAGCAACGGACGGCTGGGGACGATTAAGAGCGGGCGGGCCGCCGGGGCGGGCAGGCTGGCGCGTACCGCCGCCAACTGGCGGCCGGTGAGCCGGTTGAGTCCCGACCACACGCTCCTGGGGAGGCGCTGCTCGCTGTGGTAGCGCACCCAGGCCGACAGCTGCGGGCGGCCGGCGCTGGTGATCAGACGGATCGTGACGACGGCGGCGCCGACGTCGGGCTGCAACAGCTCTTCCAGTGTCTCGGTGGTGATGTCCGACGGCGTCAACCAGAAGCTCGCGGCGAACCCGTTGAAGTGCTTGAGGTGCCGCCATCCCGGGCGACTCCACGTCGGTTCGAGGTCGGCCAGAACCGCGCTGTCGACCTCGGCGAGCTCATCGGCGGTCAACGGCCGAGCCACGCAGTTTTGCCCGTCGAGGTCTTGGGCAAGCCGCTCGGTGGCCGCCACCAGGGTCGACGCGAGCGAGTCGCGGGCGGCCACGGCGGCGACGTTGCGCTGCGGGTTCATCCGCAGCACCAGCCAGGTGCGGCGCACATAGGAGGTGGGCTGGTCGCTCACCACGCCCCACTCATCGGGTCCCCAGTCGTCCAGCTTGGACTTCTCGGCCGCCCCGGATTCGGGGCCGCCGCGGCGCACCTTCATCGAGACGATGTCGATGCCATCGAGGTGGATGTCGAACTGGCGCAGGCCCTCAGCGACCGCGTGCACCGGCAGGATGGCCGCCGTGTTCCGGTGCCGATGGCGGCCGGACGCGTCGTCCTCGCCGCCGTCGACCGCGATCACGCTCACCAGATGGCCGTCGTACTGGCGTACGCCGACCTTGTCGCGGCCGAACCGGCGCTGGTGGTCGATCGCCGGCGTGCAGCCCGCCGTGAGCGCGGTGCCCGGGTCGGCGGACCAATCCCACAGCCAGGTGGCCAGGCCGGAGGTCACCGTGAGGCCGTGGTGGGTGACCAGGGACAGCAGCGTGACCACCGCCGCCAGGCCTACCCCGACCCAGAACGCGATGTGGTGCTCGCCCTGCCAGGAGGCCGGGCAGTGGCTGGCCACCAACAGGATCAGGATGTCGACGACAAACACCGCGGTGACGCGCGGCCACGACAAAGACAATCCAAAACTTCGCTGAGCCTTCATACCTATTGCTGCTCCGACCTCATTGCTGCTTCCGTGTCCGCTTCATGAACACTGCTATACCGAACACGGCGCCGCCGATCAGTAGTGCGGCGGTCAACCCTCCGGCTGCCACCCATACTGGCACCATATCCCGGTGCGGGGCCGCTTTAGGAATGTTCAACGGTGCCGACAGCTGTTGCGGCGGCTTTGCTGGACCTTCCGGTACATCCCACGTCAACGCCGCCACCGGATCGATGACACCGTAACCGACCTGGTTGTCCACCCCGCGTGCCGGCGCCCGGGCGGTGCGCTCCAACCGGTTGATGACCTGATACGCCGATAGCTGCGGGTATTTGGCGCGGACCAGGGCGGCCACCCCGGAAACGATCGCGGTCGAGAAGCTGGTGCCGGCCGGAACCAGCAGCGTGTTGTCGGGGCCGTCGATCGCGTTGATCAAGCCGTCGTCGCGGGGGGAGAGGCCGATGACGTCGGTCCCCGGCGCGGCGATTCCCACCCACGGTCCTGCGACGCTCGTCGTCCCCTGGCCTTGACCGCCCTGGGTGAGCGGTCGGCCGTCGTTGTCGACCGCGCCTACCGTCAGGACGTAGTCGCTGAACCAGGACGGCGTCACCACGGTGCCGACCCCGCTCCAGTCACGGGGATCCTTGGGCTGCATGGGGTCGAAGGCCGGGTTCTGCTTGCAGTCCTTCTTGCTGGTGTCGCCGGCCGCCGCCACGATGACGACGTTCTTGTCGACCGCCGCGTAGCGCACGGCGGCGCCCAACGAGCGCTGATCGATGATGTTGCGCGAGCTCATGCAGGTCACGTCGGAGATGTTGATGACCGTGGCGCCCAGGTTGGCGGCGTGCACGATCGCCCGCGCCATGGTCTCGACGTCGTCGATCTTTGCCCGCGTCTGCGGGTCCTCGTCGCCTGTATAGGCGTCCTTGAGGCCGAACGCCTGGCTGGACTGGCGGATCGCGATGATGTCGACGTCCGGGGCGATCCCGCTGTACGCGTCAGGCGCCGACGCCGGTGCCGGGGGCGCCGGCGGTGGGGGCGGCGGCTTCGGCGGGTCGAGCGGGAGCGGGTTGGCCGGGTTGTCAACACCCACGACGCGCCCGCCACCGGAATAGCTGGGTATCGTCACCGTCCCCCCGCCGCGGTTGGCCGACGGCGCCTGACCGGGCCCGGCCTGCGGTCCCCCGGGGGGCGTGCCCGGACCGGCCGGACCCGCTGGTGCAGGCGGACCCGCCGGTGCAGCTGGACCCGCCGGTGCGGCCGGCGGGGGCGCCCCGAACGGCCCCGGCGGAGGAGCCTCCGACGGGGGCGGCGCGGGGACCATCGTCACGGTCTGAGGCAACGGCGACAAGGTCACCGTCTGTGGGGGTGGCGCTTTCGGCGGCGGCTCCGTGGTGGGAATCGTGACCGGCTTGCGCGGTGCCGCCGGCGGCGTCGCCGCACCGTTGGCCGGGGCCGCACCGATCATCGACGCCACGATGGTGCCATGCGCGTCGCAGTCCGACAGCCCGTCGCCCGACATGATGTAGTCGCCGCCCGGGATGAGGTGCGGAAACCGCGGGTGCGGGGTGACGCCGGTGTCGATCACGGCGACCTTCTGACCCGCGCCGCGGCCGAACTGCCAGGCCTCCTGCAGGTTCAGCATGTCCATGTACTTGGGCTGCAGCCGGAAGTCGGTTCCGGGCAGCACGCCGACCTCGGTGCAGTAGGAGTTCTGCTTCATCGGCGCCGGCGGCCCGGGCGGGCCGTCCGGCGGCACCGCCCCGGGATCAACCGTCGGCGGCGAGATCGCGTAGGCGGGTGGCAGACCGGCTAGTGCACCTGAAGTCAGCAGAAGTGCGGCGACGGTCGCGCGGGATGCGCGACCGCGCCACACCTTGCTGCTAGCGATAACGGATCGCGGCATAGACATTCATCAGCCACAATGCCAGCGGGAAGATCGGCATCAGGCACAGGTACTCGATGTATTCCACGAACTTGCGGAACAGCGGGCTGTAGATGGTGTTGGGCACCACCGCCGCGGCTGTCATGCCCGCGGCCGGCAGCAGGACCAGGATCGCCACGCTGATCGACACCGCCAGCGGAGACTGCAACCCCAGCGCGTAGCGCACCACGATCGCGGTGACGATGAGCACCGACGTCGCCGCCAGGGTGATCGCCTGCCAGCGGTCCACGTACGAGCGGCCGCGGAGCATCAGGAAGCCGGCGGTGAAGCCCGCCAGGATCAGCGGCAGCCAGCGCTGGAACGTGTGCGGGTCCGACAGCGCGGTCAGCGACACGATCATCAGTATGCCGAGCCCCAACAGCAGGCCCGAGAGGAACGAGCGGGCGCGCTCGGCTTGCAGCACCACGTCCCGAACGGACGCCGGCCCCTCCAGGACCGGGGCGCCACCGTCGGCGCGCGTCACAGTGGTGGGCAGGTCCGGTCGCGCCTCGAACACCCACCGGCTGGTGGCCGACGGGAAGACGGGCAGCCGGATGCCGGCCAACCGCCGGGACAGCGCGGGCGCGCACTGGTAGCCGAGCACGCAGACCAGCACCACGCAGCTGAAGTTGGTCACCGCGCTGGTGTTCGCGACCATGCGCGCCAGGCTGGCGATCGCCGCCACGGCGCTGATGGTCACGATCGCGGTGTAGATGGCCAGCCGGCGACCAGTGAAGCGCAGGTTGAGCGACGCGCCAACCGCCAGGACGCCGAAGCCCAGCACCGCTTGCGGCGAGCCGACGCCGCCCGGCGGGGCGGAGGCCGCGGCCACCGTGAGCGGCGCGAGGCCGCTCAGCAGCATGATGTCGGCGACCAGGCGGTCCGAATCGGTCTTCGCCCGCATCGCGAGCATGATGGCCACCGTCAACGCGATCGCGGCGATGATCGCCGAGTACACCGTGGGCAGCCACGAGTTGTGGTGCCAACGCCACCAGCCGAGCAGACCCGACGCCACGGTCACGCCGATGGCGACCATCGAGGCGCCCACCTGGACCGCGACGACCGGGTCGATCGCAGCGAACCGCTTGCTCAGGTTTGCCGAGACGGCAGTGGAGATGTGCTCGATGACTTGCGACCGGTGCTCGGTGTCCGGCAGGAACCGGATCCACAGCCGGTCGCCGTCGTAGATGTCTTGCTCGGTCAGCGACTGCGTGGCCCGCAGCGGAGTGCCGTCGACGAGGCACAGCGACCACCTGCCGCGGCCGGTGGCCTCCAGTGGGGTCTCGCCGAGTTCCCGCAGCCGGCTGTTGACAACCTTCAACAGCGGGTCGGTCATCACCGAGACCGGTGCGTTGGCGTCCAGCAAGACGCCGATCTGGACACCCTCGCCGGCCATGACGCCGACGACTACCGCCCGAGGCTGTGCAATTCCCTCGATGTCTGCCTGTAGGGCATCAGCTACGCCGACTGCGGTCATCGCCCTGCACCCCCTGCCATTGTGAATGTGTAACCCCGTGTCGCCAGGCGCTCGAACGCCCCGGACGCCTCACTCGCCGAGGCGCTAAGGCCCCCTGAGAGGTACAGCCTGACCATTTCGGATTTCATCTGCCTCGCCTTGCGCTAAGGAGTTGTGGTGACACTGCTTTGAAGATTTGCTGTGATGATTCTAGAGAAGTATGCCGTCTTCGCATCCCGACCGCATGTTGTCGGCAAAAGCGTTGGTAAAGTTTATGTTTCGCGGCCACGTCACACCCTGCTGTGGGTTTTCCACTCGCCGTAGGGCAGCGTGTCCAGCACGGTCTTGATGCCAACCTGCACCAGTTGCGGGGTCGCCGGGCAGATCGCCAGCCACGCCTCCCCCGAACCCGCCGTGCGGGCTTGCTGGTACAGCGCGATGCGGCCGCCCGAACCGTCCTTCAGCGACAGGACCGAGGCGCTGGGGCCCTTGGCGTCGTCCCGGTATTGGCGCGCGTAGACGGCGACCTCGGCCGCGGGGTCCGACAGCGCCTGGCCCAGGGCGGCCACCGTCGCGGCGCTGATGCCCATCCGCCGCAGGTCTCCCCCGGAAAAGACGTTGAAGCCGGATTCCTGCCAGGACTTGGTCGCCTCCAGCATCTCCTCCAGCGGCACGTTGACCGCGTTGATCGCCGCGGGCTCCGCATGGTGGATCGACTCCAGACCGTCGATCACCAACGACGCGATCGAGGCGCTGTCGGCGACGGCGACGTCGTCGACGGTGATGTCACTGCCCACCCGGACGGCCGACACCCAGTGCTGGCCGCGGCGGGCCAGCACCACGCGGAACTCGTTGTCGGGGATGTCGCGCGAGCCGGGGGGCTGGTTCTCGTCGTCGACGACTCCGTACAGCAGCTTCCCCCGCGACAGCAGGGCCACGACCTCGAGGTCGGGCGCGGCGAGGACCCGCATTCGAGCCGCGACTTGTTCGTGCACCTCGTCGCCGACCACGATGCCCTGCTCACGCATCACCGCCATTCCGGGGTGTTCGTTGAGCCAGTCGCTCGAGTCGGTGGACACGAACGGGCGGCAGCGCAATTCCGGCGCGACGTGGCGAATGTCGAGCAGCGCCTGAAGCATCCAGAAGCCGTCGACGTTGACGGTGATGTCGGTGCGGGTGCTCTGTTGGTCCATCAATAGCCTCAGAAGTGGTCGAAGTTATGGAAACCGCAGGACGCGGCAGCACACCAGGTTTCGGTGTGCTGCCGCGCCTGAAGTTGCGAGCTAGGCCCAGCTGGAGCCGACAGCGCTGTCCGTGCTGGACATGTTGCTGCCCGCCGTCTGCACCTTCTGGCCGTGAGCATTGGCCTGCTCGTAGATCACCTGGAAGTTGCGACCCAACTGGGTGATGAACTCCTGGCACGCCACCGAACCGGCGCCACCCCAGAAGTCACCAGCAGCCAGCACATCGCGAACGATGGCCTGGTGCTCGGCCTCCAACGACGCGGCCTGGGCGCGAATCGTCGCACCATGGGCGTCCACATCGCCAAACTGGTAATTGATTGTCATGTTGGTGTTCTCCTAACGTCTCAAAGGGTACGCAACCTGCGCTTTTCGCGCTAGCTGCCGAGGATTTGCTGCGAGGCCTGCTCTTGCTGCTCGTAGTTGTTCGCGTCGCGGATCAGCCCGTCGCGCACACCGTGCAGCATGTTCACGATGTTGCGGAAGGCCTGATTCATCTGACCCATGGTGTCGTAGGAGGTCGCCTGCGCCTGGCCACTCCAGCCGGCACCGGCGATGTTCATCGACGACGCCCACATCTTGCGGGCCTCGTCCTCAACGGTCTGCGCGTGGACCTCAAAGCGCCCCGCCATCGCCCGCATCTCATGCGGGTCAGTCATAAAACGTGTTGCCATGTTGGCTTTCTCCTTAATTCTGAGTGACTTGTATTCGGTTGTGAGTGACGCTGGCCGAACGGTGACGCGCTAGCGCACCGTCAAGCCACATATAGAAAGACTTCCCCCGTACCGTCGGCCGGCGCCCGACGTGCGGACGTCAAGCGCCAACCGCGGCGATTGCATCGACGTGAGTTCGGATCCCGGCCCAGCCGTCAGACCCGACATTCCAGAACCGCTGAACCTGATCAGCCGGCGGCCGCAGCGTTGGCGGCTTCGGTCGCGGCGTACGAGCCCGAGCTGATTCCCAGCGTGCTCACGAACTGCTCGTGGATCGCGGCCGCCTGGGCGCTGACGGCCTGGTACATCTGCGCGTGGGCGGCGAACTGGGCCGCGGTCAGCGCCGATACCTCGTCGGCAGCTGCCGGCACTACGCCAGTCGTGGGCGCGGCCGCGGCCGCATTCTGCGCGCTGAGCGCCGAGCCGATCCCCTGCAGGCTCCCGGCCGCCGCGGCCAAGGCCTCCGGCTGTGTGGTCACGAACGACATGTTTTTCCCTCCTCGATTGTCCCCCGCACTGCTCTGTGCAAGAGAGTAGATGACAGCATCCGTTTCAAGCTGATTCCGAGTCCACCTGTTCGCAATTGTTCACTGGATGGCACGGCGAATTCACTTTTAGTAACGACACAGTAACAGCGCCTGGCCGCTATCGCTGGCGTTCACAGGACCGTCACAGCAAACCTGGAAGGTCGACCCCTCCGGATTGCCGTCGAAGGCCGGTTGGCCAGCACGTATGGAGCTTAGCACCGATGCGGTGAAATCGCGCCGGAGCAAATGTCTTTGCCGGGCCCGCGGCGAGGGCCCGCCCGGGCCGAGCGTCGGAACCATTCACCGGTCCGCCCGCTAGCCGGCGGCCGGCGGGCGGGCCATGACGACCGGTTTGAATCCGTACCGCGGTCCCGCTCCGGATCCGCCGGTGCCCGCCCCGGCCAGCGGCATGCCGCCCAGCAGGTTGCCGGGCGCCGCGTCGGGCGCCTCCCGGACGTTGCTCACCGGGATGGCCGTCGCGTGGCTGGGCGTCGAAACCGGTCCCGACCATGAGGCCGGTACCGTCAGCTTGCCGATCGAGGTGGCGCTGCCCAGGTGCGCCGCCACCGGCGGGGCGCCGCCGCCGAGCAATCCGCCCAGCCCGGGCAGGCCCTTGGGGACGGCAGCCGCGGCGGCCGGCACCGCCCCGCCGAGCGCGCCCACGGTCTTCGCGGTCTGCGTCAGCGAGTTGCCCATGCCGATGCTGAAGTACGGCAGACCCTCGGTGTTGTAGAGGACGCCGGCGTAGGGCGACCACGCCGACATGAAGGCGGAAAGGCTGGCGCCCGGGAACGACGGCGATCCGAAGAGGACCTGCCACACGGCGGACAGCGGCCCGTTGGCCGATGCCAGATACCACCATTCCTGTTGGAGCGGCGTGTAGAAAGGCGACGCCAGGCTCGCCAGTTGCGCGGAGATCTGGCTGATGGCGGTGTTGATCTGGTTCTGGATCGAGCTGACCGACGTGGTCGCGGCGGATGTCGTCGCGGCCGCCTGGATCGTCGAGGCGGCGGGATTCGCCACCGTCGGTGCCGAGGTGAACGGCGTGACGTTGGACGCCGCCGCCGAGTTACCGGCGTAGCTGTACATCGTCGCGGCGTCCTGGGCCCAGAATTCGGCGTACTGAGCTTCCAGCTGCGCGATGATCCCGGTGTTTTGCCCGATGACGTTGGTCGCCACCGCCTGGGCCAACTCGGCGCGGTTGGCCGCGATCAGCGGCGGGGGCACGATCGCGGCGAACGCGGCCTCGTAGGCCGCCGCGGCCGCGCTGGCCTGCGTGGCGGCCTGCTCGGCCTGGGCGGCGGTCGTACTCACCCACTCGACATACGGTTGCACCGCGGCGGCCATGGACCCCGAGGCCGGCCCGAGCCACTCCTCGCCGGCCAGCTGCGTCACCACGTTCTCATAGCCCAGGGCGGCCGCGTTCAGCTCGGCGGCCAACGAGTTCCAGGCCGAGGCCGCGGTCACCAATGGTGTCGAGCCCACACCGGTGTACAGGCGCGCCGAGTTGATCTCCGGCGGTAACGCACCGAAATCGATTGCCATGTCCTGACTCCTTCATCAGTCGCGGCCACGTTGGCCGCCTTGTACAGCTGGTTATCCGGCGGATGGTGGGCGGGCGAGCACGCTGCGCCTGAATCCGTATTCGCGGGGCGGAAAGGCGGAGCCCGAGCGTCGGCCGCCGGTGCCCATCGGCATGCCGCGCAGCAGCCCGTTGCCCGCACCCTGCGGGTCGGTGGCGTAGTCGACGGCGACCGCCTGGGCGGCCGATTCCTCGACCGCGCCGGGAGAGCCGGCCCAACCCTGCGGCACGGACAGCCCGCCGATCTTGGTGGCCGAGGACAAATTCGCCGCGATCCCGCCATGGCCGGCGGCGGCGCCGCTGCCGACGGCGCCTAGATGCAGGCCGGCAAACTGAGGTGTCGCGTACCAGGCGCCTTGCGCCCCGGCCGTCGTCCCACCGGGGCCGAAGGTGACCTGCTGCGCGATGGAGCCGAAGAATTGCATCAGCCCGGTGGAGAAGTAGGCGAGACCCACGGTGGTGCGCGACAGCGCGGTTCTGTTCGACACGTTGAGGGCGACGACCTGCTGCACGATCCACCAGTTGTACGGGTTCAGCTGCGAAGCCAACGCCCCGGCCGAAAGCTGTTGCAGCGCTTGGTTTATCGACGTGAAGACGGACGTGATGGAAACCGTGTCGGCGGGGGTAAGGGCAAGCCCCGGGGTGGCCGCGGCCGCCTGGGGAGCGCCGGTGCCCGCCGGGGTGGCGACGGCCTGACCGACCGCGATCGCCTGGGCGGCCAGCCCGCCTTGGTCGGTGGCCTGTGCCGGCTCGGTGAACGGGGTCAACTGTGTAGCGCTCGCCGAGGCAGCCGCGTAGCCGTACATCGCCATGGCGTCTTGGGCCCACATCTCGGCGTACTGGGCCTCGGTGGCGGCGATGGCCGGAAAGTTCTGTCCGAAGAAGTTGGTCGCAACCAGCGTGGCCAACAAAACTCGGTTCGCCGCGATCAGCGGTGGCGGCACCGTCAACGTGAACGCGGTTTCGAAGGCGGCGGCTGCGGCTCTGGCCTGGTTCGCGGCCTCCTCGGCGAGCGCCGCGGCGGCGCCGAGCCATGAGACATAGGGCGTGGCGGCGGCCAGCATCGATCGCGACGCCGGCCCCAACCAGGGGGCGCTGGTCAACTCGGTGATCACCGATGAGTAGCCCGTCGCCGTCAGACTCAACTCGCTGGCCAACCCATCCCAGGCCGAAGCCGCGGCCATCATCGAGCCGGAACCCGGGCCGGAATAGATCCGGCCCGAGTTGATCTCTGGCGGTAGCGCCCCGAAGTCCAACACCTATGAACCACCGGACTCGAACGACATGTTTTCTCCGCAAGTTCGGGCTGAAGACGACTTAGGGCAAGGAATTTTAGGAGGCTGTTCGCTAGAGAGGAGGCTAAGGCCCGTAATCCCGGCGCGGCGCAGGCCGAATTGCCCGGCCCGGGCGGCGACACCGGCACGCCCGGTGGCCGGAGAGCGACGGAAGCCTCGCTCGGTGAGGGGTAGCTCGCCGAAAAGCACCGGCCACCACCTGCGGAAATGAGTCATGGACGAGCCCTGCGCGTACCCAGCGCGCATCCCGAACCGGCCCGTTTTCGGGAGGGTCGGCGGGCCGAAAGTGACGAGGCCGGGTAAAAATCCGGCCGCAGTTAAAGCCGCCGAAGGGGTTGCCAGACGGGCGGCTCAGCCACCGCGAGCCGCGTTAGCGGAGTCCGGGTCGGCGCGCTCGTAGGGCGGCCGATGAGGCCCCGAAACGCCGTCGTGGGCGCAGGCATTATTGCCTGCGCCCACGACGGCAGTTGTGACGGAAAGGCGGCTAGCCACCCAGGGGCGGCCGGGCCATGACGGTGGGACGGAACCCGTACCGGGGACCGGCACCGCTGGCGGCACCGGAGCCGACACCCGCCAGCGGCATGCCGCCCAGCAGGTTGCCGGGTCCCCCGGCCGCCTCCGGCGCAGCGCTGATGCTGCTGACCGGAATGGCGTGGGCCGCGGCCGCCGTCGGGGCGGTGGCCCCGGTCCACGAGACCGGCACCGACAACTTGCCCCCGATCGACGTCGCGCTCCCCAGATGCGCCGCCGCGCCGCCGGCACCGCCGCCCAGCAGGCCGCCCAGTCCGGGCAGGCCCTTCGGGACGGCGGCCGCGGCCGCCGCCGGGCCGGTGATGGCGCCGAGGGTCTTGGCCATCTGAACACCGAAGTTGCCCATACCAACGCTGAAGTACGGCAGACCCTCGGTGTTGTAGAAGAAGCTCGCGTAGTTCGAGTAGCCACCCAGCGCGGTACCGATGTTCGACGGCAGGATCGTCTGGCCGGTCAACAGGAACCAGATCTCGCTGATCAACGGGTTGGAGTTCGAGAACTGCGAGACAAACGAGTTCGTCGTGGCCGGGGAGCCGAGCGCGCCCAGCGCCTGCTGAATCTGGGTGAGATAACTCTGCAGGGTCTGCTGGATCGAGGCCGCCGGCGCCGCGGATTGGGTGACGGCCGCAGCCGCCGGGTTGGCGACGGTCGGCGCGTTTTGGAACGGTGTCACCTTGGCCGCCGCAGCGGACTGGTTGGCATAGCTGTACAACGCCGAGGCGTTCTGCGCCCAGAACTCGGCGTACTGGGCCTCCAGCTGCGCGATGATCCCGTTGTTCTGACCCAGGATGTTGGTGGCCTGAGCCTGTGCCAGCGTGGTGCGGTTGATGGCGATCGCCGGCGGGGGCACGACCGAGGCCAGCACCGTCTCATAGGCCGCCGCGGCCGACTGGGCCTGGGCGGCCGCTTCCTCGGCTTGACCGGCGGTCGTCGTCATCCACTGCACATAGGGCTGCGCCGCCGAGGCCATCGACGCCGAGGCCGGCCCAAGCCATTCCTCGCCGGCCAGCTGGGTGACGATCTGGTCGTAACCCAGGGCGGCCGACGTCAGCTCGGCGGCAATCCCGTTCCACGCCGAGGCGGCCGCCATCAGGGACGACGAACCCGGTCCCGCGTAGATCATCGCGGAACTGACCTCGGGAGGCAGCGTTCCAAGATCCATTGTCATGTCCTAAACCCCCTAGCCGGCCGCGGCCGCGTTGGCCGCCTCGGTCGCCGCGTAGGACCCGGAGCTGATGCCCAGGGTGCTGACGAACTGCTCGTGGATGGCCGCGGCCTGAGCGCTGACGGCCTGGTACATCTGGGCGTGCGCGGCGAACTGGGCCGCGGTCAGCGCCGACACCTCGTCGGCTGCAGCGGGCACCACACCGGTCGTCGGGGCTGCCGCCGCGGCGTTCTGGGCGCTCAACGCCGAGCCGATACCCTGCAGACTGCCTGCCGCCGCCGCCAACGCTTCGGGCTGTGTAGTCACAAACGACATTTTCGTTTCCTCCTCAACTTTCAGGCTCGATGACCTTCAAGGAATGCTCTTCGCTGCTGAAGTTCGCTTCAGACAGGGCTTGCTAGTGAGACTAATTGGATCCCGTCGGGTCGCGCCTCCTTAGCGCCAACTGTTCATTGCTGGACAACTGCTGTTCACTCGGGGCAGCCCTGGGCAGGTTTGCCGGCTGAAAGGTCATCGTTCGCCGCCTCTCGATCATCCGGCCGACGGCGGTCGGGTCAGCACGCTATAGCGGAAGCCGTACTTTGTGGTGTAGCCGTAGCCAGCGCTGCGCCGTCCGACGGCCCCGGTCGGGATGCCGCGCAGCAGGGCGTTCCCCGGTACGGCGCTGCCACCCGCGTTGACGGGCGGCGTTTCTTCGGACACGGCACTGACCAGCGTTGCCTGCGCGGTCGGGTTGGTCCAGTTCGCGGGAACCGACAGTCCCCCGATCCTGCCGGCCTCGCCGGCGCTCGCCGAGACGGCGCCGGCGGGGTGCACGCCGCCCAGGCCTCCGATGCCGCCCAGGTGCAGGCCGGCGAACTGGGGTGTCGGGAACCAGGCGCCACCGGCACCGGCCGTCGCACCGCCGGGGCCGAAGGTGAGCTGCTGGCCGATCGACCACCCGAAGTTTCCGATACCGACCCCGAAGTAGGCCTGCGCGAACTGCCGTATTTCGTTGCCCAACGGGCTGACGCCGGTGGCGGGGAATGCCAACCCGTTTGCCCTGATCCCGAACCAGTCGTTGGTCGCGGTCGGCAGCCCATACTTGATGAAGTCTTGCAGTTGCTGCTGCAGCATCGAGAACGGCCAGTTGGTAAACGTGTAGCTCCCCAGCTGCTGCAGCGCGAGTTGCTGCAATGCCTGAGGGATCGCGAGAATCTGGTCCAGCACCGTCTGCGCGGCCGGCTGCGCGGTGGCCTGGGCAACGGCAGCGCTCTGGTTGGCCGCCGCGGTCGGGGTGCTGGTGGTCGGCGGCTCCGGATACGGGGTCAGCACCGTGGCGGCGGCCGAGGAGGCGGCGTAGCCGTACATCGCCGCGGCGTCCTGGGCCCACATCTCCATGTACTGCGCCTCGGTGGCCATGATCGCGGGCGTGTTCTGCCCGAAGAAGTTGGTCGCGACCAGCGTCGCCAACAGCACCCGGTTCGCCACGATCACCGGCGGCGGCACCGTCAGCGCAAACGCCTCCTCGAAAGCGCCCGCCGCCGCGCGGGCCTGGCTGGCGCTATCCTCGGCCAGGCCGGCGGCCGTGCTGAGCCAGCTCACGTAGGGCACCACCGCGTTGACCATCGCCGTCGACGACGGCCCGACCCAGGGAGCGCTGATCAAATCGTTAATCACGGAGTCGTAACCAGAAGCCGCCGTGCTCAGCTCCGACGCCAGCTCGTCCCAAGCCGTCGCGGCGACCATGATGGACTCCGCCCCCGGACCCGCGTACATCCGACCGGAATTGATTTCGGGCGGTAGCGCTCCGAAGTCGAACACCGTGTCCTCCTCAGTTGGCCATGATCGCGGCGGCGATCATCGCGGTCAGGTACAAGCCATGGTGGTTGCGGTCACAACGTTGTTGACCAGCAAACCCAGTCGATCGGACGTTCCGCGCACCGTGGCGCACCGCTTCCCTCTGCCCGAAATAGGTGCTCCGGCACCAGGATTGCCTGGACTTCCGGTCAAGAACGACATGCCCAATCCGCCTCGACTAACCCGCTGTCAGCAACCGAGCGACAGCTCCTTCGTGCCTGAACTGCCGCTCGCGAACGACATTAGCTGGTCGCGCTTGGAGCTCCGACCGACGATGCCAAGTGTTCATTCCCAGCCAACCAATGTTCACTCCCGGCCAGCGGCGGTTTACCAGAGACAACCGAATGTTCATCGTGCGTTTCCCAATCGGTTCGCCTTGCTGGGCTGCTAGTCCTCTTCGAGGATCAGCGCCATTTCCGGGCACGAGGCAACGCCGTCGCGCGTCAACTGTTCATCCTCGGGCCGCACCTCGTGCTCCTCGAGGATCGAATAGCCAGACTCGTCGATGGGGAACAGCTTTGGATCGACGGCATAGCACTGGGCGTGGCCTACGCACTTGGACGTTTCGAGACGAACCTTCACAAGGTTTCCCTCTTCTTTTCCATCTTCGTTTCCAGCGGCGGCATTCGCGAAAACCCGGAACGGACGATCGATAGGTAGATTATCCGGTCGATAAAGTCTAGGAGACGGTTGCAGATCGGGGCCTACACGAGTGGTGTCCCCCTCGTGCCCCGTGGGATATTGATGTGCCGTCGGCAAGCCGGTGACGAGAGGATCCGGGCGGGTCCGGCGGCGTCGACGACGACGGCGACAACACGAAAACCGAACGGACAAGCGGAGATCAGAGCGCATGAGCACTCTCGGCGAAGGCCAGCCGGCCACCTTCCACCTACCCCGGCTGGAATACACCAAGCTGCCGATGTCCGCCGACCGCGGCGTCGGATGGAAGACGCTGCGGGACGCCGGGCCGGTGGTGTTCATGAACGGCCACTACTACCTGACGCGGCGTGAGGACGTGCTCGCCGCGCTGCGCAACCCCAAGGTGTTCTCGTCGCGGCTGGCGCTGCAACCCCCGGGCAGCCCGTTGCCGGTCGTACCGCTGGCCTTCGACCCGCCGGAACACACCCGCTACCGCAAGATCCTGCAGCCGTACTTCAGCCCGCAGGGACTGAGCGAGTCACGGCCGGTGCTGCAGCGGCACGCCGCCGAGATGATCGCCGCGCTCGCCGAACAAGGCAAGTGCGACGCGATGGCGGATTTCGCGCGGCTGTACCCCTATCAGGTGTTCCTCGATCTCTACGGCCTGCCGGTCGAGGATCGGGACCTCATCATCGATTGGAAGGACGCCGTCATCGGGGAGCGGCCCTACATGACGCCGGAGGACCACGAAAAAGCCCGCAAGCTGCTCGCGTATCTCACCGACGCCATCCAGAAGCGGCGGGAAAATCCGGGCACCGACATGTTGTCCCGGGTGATGACCGGCGAGGGCAACTTCACCGACCTCGAGCTGCTGGGCATGAGCCACCTGCTGATCCTCGCCGGCCTGGACACGGTGACCGCGTCCATCGGGTTCTCGCTCTACCACCTGGCGCGCCGGCCGGACCTGCGTGCGGCGCTACGCGACAATCCCCGGCAGATCAGGGTTTTCATCGAGGAGATCGTGCGGCTCGAGCCGTCGGCGCCGGTGGCGCCCCGGGTGACGACGGAGATCGTCGAGGTGGGGGGCATGACGCTGCCCGCGGGCACGCCGGTGCGGCTGTGTATGGCCGCGGTGAACCGGGACGGCAGCGACCCGATGTCCACCGACGAGCTGTTCCTGGACGGCAAGGTGCACCGGCACTGGGGATTCGGCGGCGGTCCGCACCGCTGCCTGGGTTCCCACCTGGCGCGCATCGAGCTGACCATCATCGTGGCGGAATGGCTCAAGCAGCTGCCGGACTTCGAACTGCCCGAGGATTACACGCCGGAGATCAAGTTCCCGTCGAAGACCTTCGCGCTCAAGACATTGCCGCTGCGCTGGGCCTGATCTCATTCAGACCCAGCGCAGCGGCCAATCCCAGTAGCGGACCCTACTTGCGGAACTCGGTCGCGGCCACCTGGACGAACACGCCGGTGTCCTCGGCCATCAGCAGGCCACGGCCGCGGGGCAGCGGGCCACCCTTCATCTTGCCGCGGATGAAGCCCTCGTCGGGGTCGGCGTCCATCACCAGCAGCGGCGCGTTCGCCTGGTGCAGCGCCCGCAGCATCGGGTCGCTGCCCGCCGACGACCAGCCACCGAACGTGCGGGTGACGATCACGTGCAGGCCCACGTCGGCGGCCCTGGTCACCCAGGCGGCGGCCTTGTGCAGCGGCGAATCGAAACCGGCCGGCAGCTGCTGGATGTCGTCGACGATGAGGAAGATCTCCGGGCCGCTCCACCACGAGTGCGCCAAGAGCTCCTCCGCCGACAGGCCGGGCGGTGGTTCGCGGCTGGCCAGCAGGGCGGACATGTCGTTCATCATCGCCTGCACGCCGTCCAGGTTGTACGCGAACTTCTCCACGTACTCCGAGCCCAGCACCGTCAGCAGCTGACGGCGCGGGTCGACCAGCCACACCTGGGCGGAGGGCCGCCCGGCCGGTGGCGGCGGCGCGCTGCTGGCGCCGGGCGCGTACAGCCGCCCGATTTCCGACATGATCGTCGCCAGCGTCGTGGTGCGGCCACACTCGCGCCGGCCCGTCACCATCAGGTGCGCGTTCTCGGCGAAGTTCAAATAGACCGGCGCCAGATCCAATTCCGATATGGCCCAGACGATTCCGCCGGCACCCACCCCTTGGCGGGTGTCGCGGGCCGCCAGCTCGCGCACCTGCTCGACGCCGAAGCGCGCCGGCAGGCGGCGGATCGGCGGGGCCTGGCCGCTCGCCAGGCGGCTGACCGCCTCGACGATGCTGTCCGACGCGAATGTGTGGTCGGGCGTGCTGGCCAGCGCGGGCCGGGCCACCAGGGTGTGCAGGCCGGCCTGCGGGTCGGCGTCGAGGCGGACGTAGTTGACCGCCACCATGCCGCGTCCCGGCTTGACCGGAACTTCCTTGGCGAACCGCGAGCGCACCAGCTTGGCGTCTTCGACCGCGGCCAAACGCAATTCGACGCGCGAACCGAAACCGCTACGCACCGGCGGCCGCAGCTCCGACTCGCGGTCCGCGGTGACGACCACGTGCACACCGAACGAGGGCCCCTGGTTGATGATCAGGTTCACCTGCTCGATCAGCACCTCGTTTTCCTCGGCCAGCGCCCGGTAGTTGTCGATCACCAGGTAGACGTCGCCGAACCCGTCGTTGGGCACCGGCCCGGCCTCACCGCCGAACTTGCGGCGCCGGAACACCTCCATCGAGGCGATCCCGTATTCGAGGAAGCTGCGCTTGCGCTCGCGAACCAGCGCCAGCAGCTCGGCCACCGTGCGGCGCACGCCGTACGGATCGGTCGGACCGGCCACCTCACCCACGTGCGGCAGACGGGCCACCGTGGTCAGCGCGGTGCCGCTGTAGGCCAGGCAGTAGAACTGGACCTGCTCCGGCGTGTGGGTCAGCGCCGCCGAGCAGATCAGCGTCTGCAGCGCGGTGGTCTTACCCGAACCGCCGGCCCCCAGGATCAGCACGTTGGCACCGGGTCCGGAGGTGTCGACCGTCCACGGCGGCTGGTCGTGCTTGAACGGCCGGTCGATGATCCCGATCGGGAACACCAGGTTCTGCTCGGTGCCGTAGTCCTGCTGCCACTGGCGGCCGATGAACCGGTTGACCAGATCGTCGATGGCGACGGGTTCGTTCAGCGGCGGCTGCCACAACCGGTAGGGCTCGAAGTCGATCCGGCGCAGCTGATCGATGATCACCGTGCCGACCTTGGGCGTCCTGATGCCCTCGTCGTCCTCGCCCTCGGCTTCCAACACCTCGGGCAGCTCACCGTTAGAGCCGTTCGTGTGAACCGCCTCGATGGTCGGCCCACCGACGCTCACCTCGAGCGGGGTGAACGAGTTGGTAAACAGTTGCGGGCGAACGTAATCGATGCTGTGCACCAACGCCGGAGCCTCGTCGCCGTCGATGGTGACGCCGCGCGAGATGTAGTCCCGCCACAGGAACTCGGCCTGGAACCGGACGATGTCCTCGAGGCTGCGGCGGAAGTAACCCAGACCCGCCTGGGCCGGCAGGTTCACCGCGTTCGGCACGCCGGCCGCCTGCGCCGCGCCGGCGGTGCGGGCCTTCAGCACCAACCGGTAACCCATGTTCTCCATGAGCTTTTCGGCCCGGCTCTCAATCGTCTGGGACGCCATCATCAGGTGGATCCAGTAGGCGCGGCCCTGACGGCCGATCGAGTCCAGAACGTCGACGGCGGTCGGCATGATGCGGAACCACTCGTAGAACTCGTCGATGACGACCACCAGCATCGGCAACGGCGGCATGTCCTGGCCGCGGGCCCGCATCCGGGAGCGCACGCTGTTGTATTCCTTGGCGTCGTCGACCCCAGCGCTGTCGCAGATCGCCTTGCGGCGCGCGATCTCGCCCCACAGCGCGTCCAGGAAGCGCTCCATCAGGGCCTGGTCCTCTTCCAGGTCGGTGATGATGCGCGACACGTGCGGCACACCGGCGAACGGCTTGACGGCCGAACCACCCTTGAGGTCGGCCAGCACGAACTGCAGCTCCTCCGGCGGGTGGCCGAGCATCAGCGACTCGATCACGGTTCGCACCAGCGTCGACTTACCCGAACCCGTCGTTCCGGACATGACCCCGTGCGGGCCGTCGCCGCCTTCGTCCAGCGACTTCATGTCCAAGAACAGCAACTCGCCGTTGTCGGAACGATTGCCGAACGGGGCGCGCAACCGCGACCGGCCCATCGCGTCGGTGCGGCTGCCCCACAGCGAGTCGAAGTCGATGTCGGCCGGATCGTCGATCCCGTAGTAGGTCAGGATGTCCCGGGCGCCGATGTGGGCCACCCGCTGACCGATCTCTTCGTACGCCTCGGCCAGCCGCCAGCGCGCCAGCTTCTGCGCGAACTCCTCCGATTCCTCGACGCTGAGGTGGTCGGTGAGTGCGAAGAACCACGGCTTCTCGTCGATTACCATCCAGGTGTCGCGGTCGCGCGGCAGGGCTTCGATCACGCCGCGGTCGTCGAACTTCAGCGTCCGCTCGGGGACGGACGCCCACATCGACGAGCCGGTCAGGTCGAAGAACGTCACGCCGTCGATGCCCTCGGCGCTGATCACGAACTCCCATTGCGGATCCGTGACGTCGGCGATGATCACGGTGTGCGGCGTCGGGGTCTGCGCCGACGAGCTGGCGTGCCGGGGCGTGAAAGAGCCACGGCCGGCGAACAATTCGGCCTGCTCCGCGGCGAACTCCCGCACCGAGCTGTAGACCATGCGGGCGTTGCCGGCCGCGTCCTGGCGCCGCGAGTCGCCGAAGTGCGGCAGCCACTTGACCCAATCCCATTGGTCCAACTCGGAGCTGACCACGACCATCTGCACGTGGTCGGGACCGTGCGAGAACGCCAACTGGCAGATGATCGCCCGCATCAGGCCCAGCACCTGCTCGCGGTTCCCGATCAGCGAGTACCAGGGCTCGACCAGCAGGGAGATCATCTTCGGCAGGTTGTAAACGACGCTCTGGTAGCGGCCGAATTCCTGCAGTGCCTTACCGGTAACCGGCTCGAGCTCGATGTCGGTCGGCATGTTCTGCGGCTCACCCCAGGTCACCTCGGGACGGGTCATGCCCACGCCGACGCGGACGACACCGAAGTTCAGGTCCTTGCCGTCCGGCTTGCGCTCCCACATCCGCGACGAGCCCACCGCTGCGGGCAGCGTGTCGGGCGCCGGGTGGAACCAGCGGTAGTTGGCGTCCATGCTGTCGGCCGACTCGTGCGCGGTCTCGCGCAGCATGTCGAGCATCAACATGAACTGGGCGCGCATCGCGTCCAGCTTCGGCCGGCTCATCTGCTGCTGGCCGCCGAAGCGCCCACCGAACATCATCATCGCCATGCCGCCGATCATGAAGATCGGGAAGATCGCGCCGACGCCGCCGAAGACGTGCGAGCCGCTCGCGAAGGTCATGGCGACCATGCCGCCCAGCAGGCCGATCACGACCACGCCGACCACGACGATCCACCACGGCTTGCCCTCCGGCGGGGGGATGCTCAGCGGGGTCGGGAGGACGATGTTCTCCGGCTTGATGACCGGGGGCTTCTCCGGTGTCGGGCGCGCGAATCCACGTTTCATCGGGGTACCACCAACTCTGCAGGGGACATGTCCATGGGCAAGGTGTCGTGCTCCACCAAGGCGTCCGCCCGCGACAGGGTCGGGCCTTGTGGCAGCAGCCGCAGCGCCACCCACGGCGCCAGGCTAGGGGCGGTCTTCAGGCCGAGGGCCTCGCGGGCCTCGCGGGTGTCGTCGACCCCGAACCGCGCGCCGGCGTCGGTCAGCCACCACAGCGATTCGGTGGTCTTGGCGCCCGGGTCGTTGCCGGTGACGGCCACGAAATTGGCGTGATCGGGGCCGAAGTACACCTGGTCGGCTTCGCGGCCGGTGGTGTCGGCCTTCACCAGCGACACGACCTTGCTCATCTCCTTGGACGCGACGGGAATGGTCGACCCGGAGATGACCTGGATGCGGGCCCGGTTCTCACCGGAGGTCTTCTGCCACCACCAGCAGGTCGCCGGGTTCTCCCGGATGTCCATCACGTTCAGCGGGTTGTCGGGATACGACGACAGGTCCAGCTTGTTGACCACCGGCATCTTCGCCAGGGACGACGGTTCGACCGTCACCGGCTTGTTGTTGCCGGGGCCGCCGGCGTTCTGCAGGATCTGCGCCACCAGCGGGGGCAGCGTCTGCACGCCGTCGGCCAACACCAACGAATACTGTTGCGGCCCACTGATTTGCGGGGTGACGATCACCGTCCCCACCGGGCCGGGCGCCCCCGCGAACGTGGCTGGGGCACCGGCGCCGGGAATCTCGGGCACCGTCAGCTCCGGCCCCACCGGCAGCGCGTCGTAGAGCGCGCGGCTCATCGGCTTCGCCATGCTGACCTGCTCGGGCGTCAGTCCCAGCGGCAACAACACCGAGCGGTTCATCGCGTCGATCTTCGACCGGCGCCCCTGCCGGACCACCCAGGCGTCGTCGCCGTACCGCAGCACCACGGCGTCCGAGCCGTTCAGGACCTGCCGGTGGCCGCTGAGGTCCGGGGTTCCGTCGATGACCGTCACGGTCACCCCGGATGGCGCCCCTACGCCGGTCGATCCGGCGACGGTGTCGCACACCAGCCACGACGACGCGGACGGGGTCTTGGGGGCGAAGTTCGACGGTGCGCCCGGGATGCCCACCAGGGGCCCGCGCGGGAGGCTCGCGATCTGGCTCGACCGGACCAGGTGCGGGTTGTCCGGCCGCCCGGTGATCAGCCGCGCCGACGCCAGGTTCAGCGCCGGGTACAACTTGTCACCCACGCGGACGTAGAGGGCGCCGGAATCGCGGTCGGCGATGATCGGCGACTCGTTGATCTGGCCCGACGGGCTGATGAACGACCACAGCAGGGCGCCCAGGCAGATCACCAACCCCGCCGAAACCGAGGCCACCAGCGCCAGCGTCTGGCGGCGGCCGGGCTCGATCTCCATGCGGACCCGCCAACGGGTCAGCGCCATCGAGGTCCGTCGGGCCAGGAACTGGTAGCCGGTTACCTGGGTCTTGGTCGACAACCCAAGGCCGTACCCCGACCCCCGCTGCCCGCGACTCTCTTCCGCCACGTTAATTCACCATCCGGTCTGCTAGAACGCCTGGACATTGTCCTTGAAAAATATCCGGGCGCGAATTGCTTCGACAACCGTGACAACCGTAAGGGACGCCCACGGACCTCGCCACGCGTTCTCGTCCGCGTTCACTTGGATTCAATCTGGCCGCGCAGACGAATCCCGCCTCGTTCCGGTCGTGAGTGTCGCGAACCGTGCCAGCAGCGCCGCTGGCAGTCTTGCTGTTCCCCACTCATCCCCCGGCTGGATTCCTCACGTCTTCACTGGGCATGTTAACCGGGGACGGCCACTTAGTCCTGTCGAATGCCCAGCTTCGCCGTCCGGCTCGGCGATGAGGCGACGGAACGGCTTCTCAAGCAAGATGGGCGACATGACGGAGCTCGCGCCCTCGCTGGTCGAACTCGCCCGCCGCTTCGGCATCGCCACCGAGTACGACGACTGGACCGGTCGGCGCGTGCTCGTCGCTGAGCACACGCTGGTGGCGGTGCTTGCCGCGCTCGGCGTCGCCGCCGGCACTGAACAAGAGCGCAACGTCGCCCTGACCGCGCAGCGGCGGTCGTATTGGGAGCGCCGGATGCCGGCGACCATCGTCGGGCGAACCGGTGAGCAGATCCGATTCTGGGTGCACGTGACGCACGGTGATCCCGCCGAAGTGTGGCTGCAGCTCGAGGACGGCACCGTGCGCGGCGGGGTGGTACAGGTCGACAACTTCACGCAGCCGTTCGATCTGGACGGGCGCTGGATCGGTGAGGCCAGCTTCGTCCTGCCGGCGCACCTGCCGGTCGGATACCACCGCGTCCACCTGCGTTCCGGCGACTCCGAGACGAGCACGGCGCTGATCGTCACGCCGGACTGGCTCGGGCTGCCGGAGCAGCTCGGCGCGCGCCGCGCGTGGGGTCTGGCCGCGCAGCTCTACAGCGTGCGGTCGCGGCAGTCGTGGGGCGTCGGCGACCTCACCGATCTCGGCGACCTCGCGGTGTGGTCGGCGTCCCGCCATGGCGCCGACTACGTGCTGGTGAATCCCCTGCACGCCGCCGGATTTTCCGGGCCGGCCGGCCTCAACAGCCGGATGGAGCCGTCGCCGTACCTGCCCACGTCGCGCCGCTTCTTCAACCCGCTCTACCTTCGCGTCGAGGCGATCCCCGAATACGCCGAACTGACCAAGCGGGGCCGGGTCCGCCGGCTGCGATCGGACGTGCAGCACCGGGCGGGAAAACTCGACGCCATCGACCGCGACGGCGCCTGGGCGGCCAAGCGTGCGGCGCTGCGGCTGCTGCATCGGGTGCCCCGCTCGGCGGGCCGTGAGCTGGCCTACGCCGCGTTCCGGGACCGGGAAGGCCGGGCGCTCGACGACTTCGCCACCTGGTGCGCGCTGGCCGAGGAATACGGCGACGACTGGCACCGCTGGCCGGAGTCGCTGCGGCACCCCGGCGCCGCCGGCGTCGAGGGCTTCGTCGAACGGAATTCGGACGCCATCGATTTCCACCGCTGGCTGCAGTGGCAACTCGACGAGCAGCTCGCCTCGGCGCAATCCCAGGCGATACGCGCGGGGATGGCGCTGGGCGTCATGCACGACCTGGCCGTCGGGGTGCATCCCAACGGCGCCGACACCTGGGCCCTGCAGGATGTGATGGCGCTGGGCGTGACGGCAGGCGCGCCTCCGGACGAGTTCAACCAACTCGGCCAGGACTGGTCGCAGCCGCCGTGGCGCCCGGACCGGCTGGACGAGTGCGAATACCGCCCCTTTCGGGCGCTGATCCGGGCTGTGCTGCGGCACGCCGGCGGCGTCCGCATCGACCACATCATCGGGCTGTTCCGGCTGTGGTGGATCCCGCGGGGCGTCCCGCCGACCGAGGGCACCTACGTGCGCTACGACCACGAGGCGATGATCGGCATCGTCGCCCTGGAAGCCCACCGCGCCGGGGCGCTCGTCGTCGGCGAAGACCTCGGCACCGTCGAACCGTGGGTCCGCGACTACCTCTTATTACGGGGCGTGCTGGGCACCTCGATCCTGTGGTTCGAGTTGGATCGCGACGGGAACGGCGGGCCGCTGCCGGCCGAGCGCTGGCGCGAGTATTGCCTGTCGTCGGTCACGACCCACGATCTGCCGCCGACAGCCGGTTACCTGGCCGGCGACCATGTCCGGCTGCGGGAGTCCCTGGGGTTGCTGACCCGGCCGGTGGAGGTCGAGTTCGAATCCGACCGGGCCGAGTTGGCGGCCTGGATGGCCGAGCTGCGCCGGGTCGGCCTGCTCGGCGAGGGCGTTGACGCTCAACACGACCCGGAGCAGGTGATTCTCGCCCTCTACCAGTACCTGGGCCGGACGCCGTCGCGGCTGTTGGGGGTGGCGCTGACCGACGCGGTCGGCGACCGGCGCACCCAGAACCAGCCGGGCACCACCGACGAGTACCCGAACTGGCGGGTGCCGTTGACCGGCCCCGACGGCCGACCGGTGCTGCTGGAGGACGTTTTCACCGATCAGCGGGCGGCCGCGCTGGCCGAGGCCGTCCGCGCGGCGATCGCGGCGCCCCGATAAACCCACCTGTTAGCTTCGATGGCCATGACGGCTCCCCCGAAAATCGCGGTCCTGGCCCCCGTCGCCGAAGGCGTCACCGCGGATCCGGAATGGATGGCGAGCTTCGCGGGCCACCTGGACCGGTGCGGGTTCGAATCGATCGTGGTCGTCGAGCACACCGTCCTGGCCACCCGCTACGACAGCGTCTACCCGTACGACAGCTCGGGGCGGGTCGGGCTGGCCGCCGACTGCCCGATTCCCGACCCGCTCGACGTGCTCGCGTTCTTGGCCGGGCAGACCAGCCGGCTGCGGTTGGCCACCGGGGTGCTGGTGCTGCCCAACCACCACCCGGTGGTGCTCGCCAAGCGTGCGGCAACCGTCGACGCGCTCTCGGGCGGACGGCTGCGGCTGTGCGTCGGCGTGGGCTGGCTCAGGGAGGAGGTCGAGGCGTGCGGCACGGAATTCGACTGCCGGGGCAGGCGGGCGGACGAGCAGCTGGCCGTGTTGCGGGCGCTATGGGCCGACACGCCGCAGGGGGTGTCGCACCATGGCGAGTTCTTCCACTTCGACGACGTGGTGTGTTATCCCAAACCCGTTGCCAAGCAACGACTTCCGATCTATATCGGCGGGCATAGCAAGGCGGCGGCCCGCCGGGCGGGACGGTTCGGCGACGGCCTGCAGCCGCTCGGCGTGGCCGGTCCCGAGCTCGCGTCGTTGATCGCCCTGATGCGCGACGAGGCGTCTGCGGCCGGCCGCGACCCGGCGGCGCTGGAGGTATCGCTGGGCCACGCCGTCACCAAGATCGATGCCGAGCGCGCCGGCGTCCTCGCCGATCAGGGGGCCGACCGGATCGTGCTGTCGATGCCGCCGACCGCCGACATCGAGGAGGCCAAGGACGTCCTGTCGGCGTGCGCCCAGCGGCTGTCATTGGGCTCGTGACCATCTCGGCGGCTGACCGCGCGGCCCTCAGCGATCTGGTGCACCGATACGCGGCGTATGTGGATGATCGTCAATTCGACTCGGTCGCAACACTTTTCACCGAGGCCGCCGAGCTGACGGTGCCCGACCCGCCGGACGCGCTGGGGCCTGTCCACTGCCACCGCGGCCACGAGGCGATCGGCGCCGCGGTGGCCGCCGTCGCCGCCGTCACCCGCACCGAACACGCCATCGTCGGCGAGGTCTACGACGAGACCGCCCAGGGCACCGCCGCCGGGCGCGTCGCCTGCGTCGCGCACCACTGGAGCCCGCGCGGGGACGAGGTGCTCGACGTGGTGTGGCACCTGCGTTACGACGACGAATACCGGCTGACCGACGCGGGTTGGCGGATCGGCCGGCGGGCCCTGACCATCAACGCGATCGAGACCCGGCCGACCCGCCGATTGCGGCCGCGCGACCCCGCCTAGCGGGGCAATTTCACCGCGGGCTTCAGAAGGTTATGCCCAAACTCGCAGCGCCCCACCAAGGAACCGATTCTGCGGTGAAAACCGTCATTCCGGTTCGTCGCCGACTACCGCGACATCGGCAGCGGTTACGGGGGCTATAAGCGAGGACCACAAATATTTCGGGCGGCACCAGGCCTGTAAGGCGGCAAAGTCGTTTGCTCAGAGGGGCTTTCGGGTAGCCGCAGGAAAGCGGTCGAACGAAAGCGACTTTGGAGGAGGCGGTCATGGGGCACCTCGCGCGGCGTCATTTCGCGAGTGACCGGGAGCGCTCCCCCGGCTTGCTCGTCGTCGCCGCGGCCGCCCTGGCATTGGTGATCTCCGTGATCAATTTCGCCCTCGGCGACGCGGGCGGCGGCGTTGACGCGGCGATCGTCGGACTGCTGGCGTTCGGTGCCGGGCTGGCGTGGCTTGCCATGGACCGCAGGGAAATCCGCGAGGCCGAACGAGGCTGGCACACGGATCGGCGGTAGGCGCAGGGCTACTGCAGGTTGGCCAAGTTGTTGACCGAATTGCGGATGTCCGAACGCAGCACCCTGGCGACCAGTCCCCCGACCGGGCCGCTGAGCACCCCGCCCTTGAGGTCCGCCGTGAGGTGAAGCTTGGATCCGGGATGGTCGTCGGAGATCGTCACGCCTACCCCGATGCGGATCCCGCCGCGGCCCCGGCCTTGCAGCTCAACCGCTTTCGGTGCGTCATAACAGGTGACCTCCCAGTGGATGATGTTCCGGAAGCCCTTGACCCTAATGCACGACGAAACACACGTGCCCTTCTCGATCGTCGACGGAACCGGCCCGCGCCAGCCACCGAAAATCGTCAACCACTCGTCGAACCGGCGCAGGTCGGACGCCAGCTTCCAGGCGGTTTCCGGCGGCACATCGGACGCCATCGAAACATCTACTCGTGCCAACGGTTCTCGCTCCTCGCCAGGCGGTCACGGACGTTGCATCCGCATACCCGCCTGTCCCGAAGGGATAAACCCGGCGCGCCGGCTTAGGGCCAGGCCTCCGCCAACTGGTGGGCCACGTCGATGACTTGGGCTGCCTGCGACTGCGGCGAGTCGATCTCCTCGGCGACGTACGCGGCGATGAAGCGGCGGATCTCGCCGTCGACGCCGGCCAGGATGCGCAGCACCTCGCCGCGGAAGGATTTCGACGACACGTTGACGGTGATGTCGGAGGGGCGCGGTTTGGCGACGTCGACGATCAGCAGCAGGGGCTCGGCGGCCCGTGCCGTGGCGCGCAGCGCGATGTCACCGGAGACCACGAACCGCTGCTTGTCGAGCCGAAGATCCAGCAGCAGGTCGAGGGCCAACGGGATGTGAATGACGAATGTGATCTCGTCCCCCAGGCGCCGGGTCACCTTGGGATCGTGGATCTTGACGTTGGCGCTGACCTTGGCGATCCCGCCGGGGCCCTGGGCGATGGGCTCCATGGCGAACTCGTTGCCCGCGATGTCGGCGAACGCGGCGGCGACACGCTCGGGGGTGACCGCGACCTCGAAGAACCTCCGGCCGAACTCTTCGTAGGTGACATAATCGTGGTTTGGCATAGGCTTATACCGTCTCACGTCCCCTGCCGGAACGGTCGCTGATCTGCTCGCGTCGCAGCAAATTCGAGCCAGGCGTGGCCCCGGCCCAGGCTGGGCGGACCCGATGGGTTTCACGAGGATGTGACCCCGCACCCACTCCGTTGCGCTGTGAATATCACCACACGCGTGGCGCCTGGATTCGGTGCGCCGGCCGCCGGCCTGGGAGGCTGGACTGACTTGGAGGTGTTGAGAGCTGATGTGCGCCCAGGAAGCTACTGCGTCGCGCTCGTTCAAGTCCCGGATCCAGGGACCGCTCACTTGGCTCGGCGGCGGCCACCGGCGCGAGCTCGGTGAAAGCCACGAGCGGCGGGCTCAGGCCGAGGAAGCCCTGGCCGGTGCGGTCGTGTTGCTCGCGGCCACGCTGGCCTGGCTGGTCGCGGGGCTGGCGTTGCGGGAGTCCACCCGCTGGCCAACGCTCGCCGTCGTGGCGCTGGCGCTCGTCTTCGGCCTGCTGGTTGGTGCGGTGACCCGCGGCACGGCCGGCGGACCCGGGCGGCGCTGGCCCGGCGTGGTGGCTCGCGGGGCCGTCGCGATCGCCGTCGGCGTTGTTGTCGGCGAGCTCGCCTCCCTCGTCATCTTTGCCAGCTCGATCGACCACCGGCTCGACGAACGGGCACTGCGCGACGCCGACTCGGCGCCGGCCGTCGTGCGGGCCTCGGCGTCGCTGCAACAATCCAGGGACGCGCGGGCCGGGCTCGAGCGCGCCGTCGCGCAGGCCCGCGAACGCCAGGACCAGGCTTTGGTCGTGGCACGCTGCGAGTACAACCCCACGCCACCCTGCCCCCAGACCCGGATCACCGGCGTGCCCGGGGCCGGGCCCGAAACCCGAACCGCGAACGAGCTTCTCGCCGACGCGCAGCACGAACTGGACGACGCGTTGGCGACCCGTGACCGCCAGGCGCCCGAACTGGACGCCCAGATCTCCCGCGAGGAGCAGGCCCTGGCCCGGGCGCGTCAGGACGTGGCCGCGGACGCCGGCCGGGGGCTCGGCGCGCGCTGGGTTGCCATGAACGAGGTCACCCTCGCCGGCGCCGGACCGTTGGCGCTGCGGCTGGCGGCGAGTGCGTTCTTCGCGCTGTTGTGCCTGCTGCCGCTGATCCTGCGGCTGTGGCGTGGCGAGACGACGCAGGACCGGCACGCGACCGCGCGGGCCGAGCGCGAACGGGCCGAGGTCGAGGCGGAAACCGCCATCGCGATCAAACGAGCGCAGGTCCGCCGCGAGGCCGAGATCATGTGGGCCGAGCACCGACTTACCCAGGCCCGGCTCGCCATCGAGGCGCAGACCGAGATCGACCGCGAGCAGCAGCGAAGGCGGGTGATGGACGCCCTCGAGGCGCCGGTGCGCGCGTCGTCGCTGCGTACGTTCGAGCCGGTGCAGGACGACATCTACTTGCCGATCGCGGCGGAGGCGGAGGCGGCCAGCCGGGCGATCGCGCCGTTGCCCGCCGACCAGCACGAGCCCGAGGTCGAGGTGGCACCCGAGACCCCCGCGAACCTGCCCGCCCCGGTCGAGGCGGGCGGCGAGGTCGAGCCCCACGAGGAGCGGGCAACGCCGCTGATCCCATCGCTTCCGGACGCCACCAAGGCCGCCGCCCGCTGGATTCGCCCGCTGGTCCCGC
>NZ_LZKK01000305.1 GCF_001672815.1 Mycobacterium sp. E796
CCCTCCCCGCCGCGCCGCCGTTGCTGCCGGTCGCCATGGGTCCGACGTTAGCGGCGCCGGCCGCGGCCCCCGCCTCGGCACCGGCGCCGGGGCCCACGCCTTCTAGCCCACCCGCCCCAGCGGGTCCGGCCCCGACGCCGCCCGCGGTCCCGGGCTCGCCGGGTTTCTTCGCTCCCTATGCGGTAGGGCCACCCGGCATCGGGTCCGGTTCGGGGATGGGTGCGGCCGCCAGCTCCAGCGCGAAAAGGAAGGCGCCGGAACCCGATTCGGCGGCCGCGGCGGCAGCGGCGGCCGCGCGGGAGGCGGCGCGGGCGCGCCGGCGCCAACGCGCGAAGCAACGCGGGTACGGCGACAAATACATGGACATGAACGTCGACGTCGACCCGGACTGGGACGCGCCGGCGTCGACGACGGCGTCGGAACAGGGTGGCGGCACGCTGGGGTTTGCCGGCACCGCGCGTAAGGGGGCGATCGCGGAGGCGGCGGGATTGACCACACTGGCCGGTGACGAATTCGGTGGCGGGCCAAAGATGCCGATGGTGCCGGGCACATGGGACCCAGCGGTGGACGACGGCGAGCGGCGTGGGGGCTAGCGTTGGCCGATCGGGTGGCCGCGCGCTGACATACTGTCAACGTGGCCACTGTGAGGACTAGGCCCAAGCTGCGCGTCGGATCGATGGAAGTGCTGGTGGGCATTCTGCTCGTCGGCGCCTTCGCGGCAACGAGGCTCCGGAACGCAGTCGCCCTCAGCCCGGCGTTATCGACGGCGGGGACCGTGTTCTGTGGGGTGTTCGTTCAGGCGGTCCCCTTCCTGGCGCTTGGCGTAGTGGTCAGCGGGTTGATTGCGGTGTTCGTGTCGCCGGAACGATTGGCGCGCTGGCTCCCGCGTCGTCCGGCCATCGCGGTGCTGGCCGCCGGCGCGGGCGGGGCGGCGTTGCCAGGCTGCGAGTGCGGTTCAGTTCCGGTGGCACGCCGACTTTTCGGCGAAGGAGGGGCCACCGGGGCGGCGGCTTTGACCTTCATGCTGGCCGCGCCGGCGATCAACCCGGTGGTGCTCGTGGCCACCGCAGTCGCATTTCCCGGTGCGCCCAAGATGGTCATCGCGCGCATGGGGGCGTCGCTGCTGACCGCGGTGATCATGGGCTGGGCATGGTCACGTTGGGGCCGTGCGGAGTGGATCACCCGCCGGCTCCCCACCTCGGGAACGCGGACGGAGTCGCGGTGGACGGTATTCACTGAGGCAGCAAGGCACGACTTCCTGCAGGCTGCCTCGTACTTGGTAGTGGGTGCCGCCGCGGCGGCCGCGCTTCATTTGGTGGTGCCGCGTTGGGTGTTCGCGCATCTGGCGGCAAACCTAGTCCTCGGGGTTCTGGTGATGGCCGTCCTGGCGGTGGTGCTGGCGTTGTGTTCGGAGGCCGATGCGTTCGTGGCCGCCAGCATGACCATGGTGCCGCTGCTGCCCCGGCTCGCGTTTCTGGTCGTGGGCCCGGTGGTCGACGTCAAGCTGTTCGCGATGCAGGCGGGCATGTTCGGCCGGGCTTTCGCGGCCCGCTTCGCCCCCATCACCTTCATCGTTGCGATCGCAAGCGCCTGCGGTGTCGGGCTGTTCGTTCTTGGTGGCAGGTAATGAGCCGCGAAACCGAGAACACCGTGTTGCTGGTGGTCGGCATCAGCATCGTCATGATTACGATCACGGGCGAGTTCACCCGCTATGTCAAGCCGGGACTGCTGCCGTGGCTGGTCGCTTCGGCGGTGCTGCTCATCGGCTTGGCGCTATTGGCGATGCTCGGCGATATCCGCCGCGGCGGTCCGCGAATCAGTGATCAGGCCGATGATCACGGCCACGTGCACTCCCATGGACACGCCATCATCTGGCTGCTCGTCGTTCCCATCGTGGCCCTGTGTTTCGTCACGCCGCCGGCGCTGAGCCCGTCCGCCGCCGCGCCGTCGGTGACGTCGGTGTCCAATGACGTTCTGAATAGGGCGTTTCCGCCGTTGCCCACTGGCCGGGCTCCCGAATTGTCGCTGCCAGAGCTGCTCATGCGCGAGGCGCAGGACACCACGGGCTCGCTGAAGGATCGGCCGATCACCGTGACGGGCTTTGTGTTGAACGAGGCGCAGGGTGTTGATCTCGGCCGCGTGGTCATCATCTGCTGCGCGGCCGACGCCCAACTGGCGCGCATCCATCTGCGTGGCCCGGCCGCCGCACAGGCCGCGGGACTGCCGGACAACACCTGGCTTCGGGTCGAAGGCGAAGTCGCACCGCGGCAATCGACTTCAGCCGCGCCGATTCCGACCATGCAGGTTGCCGCGATCACACGCATCGATGCCCCGGCCAACCCCTACGACTATCCGCGTTGATGGGTTGTCGTAACTTCAATTGCTTCGGCCGGCGTCGCGGGCCCAAAACTGGTGCCTGTCGAGATGCCTTGGCACGGGCGTGTTTTCCCATTGGCCGAGCTCCAGCCAATCGCGCAGAGCCGCCGCCTCGCCGTCGTCGGTGATGGGGCCGATCCAATGGGGTGGTCCGCAGGGCTTCCGGTCGTCGGTGCAGGGCTGGACGAGAGCCATGACGCCGCATCCGGACGGGCGGGACGCGCAGGTGAGTGGTCCGAGCATGCAGCTGGCGGAGACCAGCATGGCGCGTGGACAGCGCCGGATCGTGGGACGAAGTTCTTCGATGACCGAGATGACGTCCTCGGCCGTACACGTGGTGCAGACGACGACGGTGAACGGGCGGTCGGTACCGCGGCGCGGCGAAGTCACGTCTTAGCCCACCCGTTTCAGTGGTCCGCGGTCGGGCCGGGGTAGGGCAGCAGCGCCATTTCGCGCGCATTCTTGATCGCGGTGGCGACCTGCCGTTGTTGCTGGACGCTTAGACCGGTCACGTGGCGAGAGCGGATCTTGCCCCGCTCCGAAATGAACAGCCGCAGCGAGGCGGTGTCCTTGTAGTCGACCGCGATGAGCCCCAGGCTGGTCAGAAGATTCCTCTTGGGCTTGGCGGGGAGTTCCGCGGTCCGACGATCGCGCCGAGGTTTGCCAGCCATTCGAGCGGTCACCAACTCGCCTTGCGAACGCCGGGCAACTGCCCGTTATGGGCCAATTGGCGGACCCGTACCCGCGACAGCCCGAACTTGCGCAGGTGCCCGCGCGGGCGACCGTCGACGGCGTCGCGGTTGCGCAGCCGCACGGCACTGGCGTCGCGCGGCTGCCGCGCCAGCTCGCGTCGCGCGGCTTCCCGTTGTTCGGCCGCGCTCGACGGGGAACGGATGATCTCTTTGAGTTCGGCGCGCCGTTCGGCATAACGCGCCACGATGGCACGCCGCTGGTCGTTCTTGACCACCTTGGATTTCTTGGCCATGCTCAGCGCTCCTCGCGGAAGTCGACATGGCGGCGGATCATCGGGTCGTACTTGCGCAGTACCAGCCGGTCGGGATCGTTGCGCCGGTTCTTGCGTGTCATGTAGGTGTAGCCGGTGCCCGCGGTGGAGCGCAGCTTGACGATGGGGCGTATCTCGTTGCGCGCCATCAGATTCGCTGCCCTTCCCGGCGCAGCCTGGCCACCACGGCCTCGATGCCGTCGCGGTCGATGACCTTGATGCCCTTGGCGCTGACCCTCAGGCGAATGCGGCGGTCCTCTGACGGCAGGTAATACGTCTTGAGCTGGATGTTGGGTGACCAGCGCCGGCGAGTGCGGCGGTGCGAATGCGACACCGCATTACCGAAACCCGGTGCGCGGCCGGTCACTTGGCAATGAGCGGACACTGTTTCCCTTCCCGGCCGATCGACCTTATTGAAAATCATTTTCGACAAGCCCCGCCGAACACGGTACCGTACGAAGAGCTCTTAATGAAAATGATTTTCACGAAGGGGACTGATGCGGACGCCCGTCTTCCTTGTCGCCGGTCAGGCCGGCACCGATCCGGTCGTGGGAGCGCTGCTGCGCGCTCCCGGGACGCTGGTCGTGGAGCACCGTTTCGACGGTCATGTGGTGCGCCGGACGACGGCGATGCTGCAGCATCGGGTGTTGACGACGGCGGAGGCCGGGGTCGAGCTCGCGCACGGGTGCGTGTCCTGCACCATCCGCAATGACCTGCTGGTGCTCTTGCGTCAGCTACACCGGCGCGACGACGTCGAGCGCGTCGTCGTGCACCTGGCGCCGTGGCTGGAACCCGAACCCATCTGTTTTGCCATCAACCATGTCCGGATCCGTGTGGCGCCCGGTTACGTCGATGGGCCGGCGGCGCTGGATGTCTCGGTCGCCGCAGTGGTGACCTGTGTCGAATCGTCGGTGTGGCTGGATGACGCGCTCGGCGATGCCGAACTCGACGACGGACGCACCCGGGCCCAGGTGGTCGTCGGTCAGGCCGAATTCGCCGACGTGATCGTGCTCAACCGACCCGACCCGCACGTGACCGGTGTGCTGCGTCGTCTGTCACCCCGCGCGCGCATCATGGTGGGCCCGGACGGGATCGAGCACGCTTTGAAGGATCTGCCGCCCGACGCGCGGCGAGGCAGAAGCGATGATCCGCACGGTCCGCTGCTGGCCGGAGAGCCGCCCCTGGATTCCCGCGGCCCGATCACGTTGGTGGAGTTCAATTCTCGGCGCCCCTTTCATCCGCAACGTCTGCATTCGTGTGTGGACCTGCTGCTCGACGGCGTGATCCGAACCCGGGGACGGCTCTGGCTTGCCAGTCAGCCCGAGCACGCGATGTGGTTGGAATCGGCCGGCGGCGGACTCCGGGTGAGCTCGGCCGGCAAATGGCTGGCGGCCATGACGGTCGCCGAGCAGGCCGGGATCGACTCCGAGCGACGCGCCTTCGCGGAGCTGAGATGGGACGACCGGCACGGTGACCGACACACCGCGATGACCGTACTGCTCTGCGGCGCAAGGCTTTCCGAAATCCTCGATGGCCTGCACGGCGCGCTGCTCACCGACGCGGAGTACCGCTGCCCGCAGGATTGGGCCCACTACGACGACCCGTTCGGTGATTGGCACGAAGACCCGTGTGCCGGCCTGACGAAGTCCGCTGACGACACGCCCGCCCGGCACACCCAGGACGGAGACACCTGATGAAGCCCCGCATCCACCCCGACTACCATCCCGTCGTATTCCAGGACGCCACCACCGGTGCGATGTTTTTGACCCGATCGACACTCACCAGTGCGCGCACCGTCGAGTGGCAGACGCCGCACGGAGTGCGGACGTACCCGCTCATCGTTGTCGAGATCACCTCCGATTCGCACCCGTTCTGGACCGGCGGGCGCCGCATCGTCGACACCGCCGGACAAGTGGAGAAATTCAACCGCCGCTACGGCAGCCGGCGATCGTCCGCTTGAAGCGCGGCGGGAGGCGGTCGACGGGATACCCGTTCGGATCCCGGCGCAGTCCGGCAGCGCGGACAAATGCCGTAGATATCGACGTAGTGAGTGACGTCGGTGTATTGGTGTTGGCGGCTCAGGTGGTCGGTGTGTTCTTCGACGTCGACCGGGGTGAATCCCACGGCTTCGCCGCACCGCCGGCACACCAGATAATGACGATGACCGGTCTCGGTACGCAGACGGTAAAGGATCTCGCCGTCCTCGGCGCGTTGCGTCTCGGCGACGCGGTCGTCGGCCAGGGTGCGCAGGATGCGGTACACGCTGGTCAGCCCGATCCTCAGCTGTCGGTTCTGGCGAACGTCCAGGTAGATCTGCTGGGCGCTGCGGAAGTTCGCCTGCTCCCGCAAGACCTCCAACACCGCCCGTTGCTTGGCCGTGGAACGCCGTCGCCGGGGTTCGCCACGCGACGAGCTGGGATCGCCGTCAACCATTCGAGACAACGGAGGTCTGCCTCGGTGACGAGGCTATGGACGTCGAGCCACCATCCGATTCGGCGATCGCTTGAGCGGCAACGCGTTTGCGGCGGCTGCCCGTCCAGACGGTCAACCAAACGGCGCACGCGATGCTGACGATCGGGAAACTCGGTGGCAGGTTGAACATCGCCGACGCGCCAAGGCCGAGCCACACCGCGCCCAAGCTGATCGCCGTCGAGGTGATCATCGCCACGACCGGCCGCGGGGTCAGCATGATCGCGGTCGCGGCCGGGGTGACCACCAGAGCGAACAACAGCAAAGTCCCGACGGCCTGGACCGCCATCGTCACGGTGATCCCGAGTAGCGCCATGAAGATCATGGACAACGCGCGGACGGGTACGCCTTTGGCCTCGGCAACCAAGGAGTTCACCGAACTGAACAGCAGAGGCCGGTAGATGAGGCCGACGCTGAGCCCTAGCACCAGCAGCAGGACCGCGAAGCTGACCAGTTGATCGTCGGAGATGGCGAGGAGGTTTCCAAACAGCACGTTGGTCAACGTGCTCGAGCTCTTGGTGGCCAAGGAGTTGAAGAACAAACCGAGGCCGCTCGCCGCGGCGAGAACGGTCCCGGTGACCACTTCTCGATCGACGGCGCGTTTGCCCAACACGCCGATCACCAGCGCCCCGCCAACGCAGAATGCGCACAGCCCGACGATGACCGGCAGGCCCAACAGAACCGCGCCTGTAGCGCCGGGAAAACCGATGTGGGCCAACGCATGAGCTGCGAAAGCGGTTTGCCGCACCACGACGAAGTAGCCGATCAAGCCCGCGGCCAGCGCGACGACAGTGCCACCGACAAGGGCGTTGCCCATGAACGGCGATGTCAAGATGGGCCACCAATTCGGTTGGTAGGCTAAGGCTTCGAAGTGGGCGGTCACAATGTGCTCCTCATATACAGCTCCCCGTGCAGGGTGTGCGCGACTTCGATCGGAGTGCCGTACAAATGGGTCAGCAGCGCTTCGTCCACGACCTCGCGGATAGGTGCGTAATGCGGATGCCCGTCCAGCAGGTAGATCGCGCTGTCGAGGATGGGCAGCAGCGGGTTGAGGTCGTGGGCGACCACGAGGACGGTCACCGCCAGCTCAGTGTGGAGTCGGGCCAGCAGTGCGACGATGTCACGTTGGCTGTGAAAATCCAGTGACGCCAGCGGTTCGTCGAGGATAAGCAGCTGCGGCTGCGCCACCAGGGCCGCGGCGAGCGCGATACGTTGGCGTTGTCCGCCGGAAAGCTTCGACAGCCGCCGCCCGGCGATATCGGTGGCCTCGACGGCGGCCAACGCGTGATCGACCCGCTCCCGTTGGGCCGCCGTGCTGCGCCCAAACGCCCACCGGCGACCGGTGAGCCCGAGCATCACCACGTCGGCGGCGCGGATCGCTTCCCCCGAGGCCTCGGCATAGTGTTGCGGCACATAGCCGATGCTGTCGTTGGCCTGCCCGGGGCGGCGGCCGAACACCGCGATCTGTCCACCGGCCGCCGGGACCAAACCGAGGACCATGTGCAACAGGGTCGTCTTGCCCGACCCGTTGGGGCCGATCACCGCGACGATGCCGCCGCCCGGAACGGTGAACGTGCCGTGAGACCAGATGAGCCGCCCACCGCGGATCGCGCTGACGTCGGTGAAGACGAGCGCGGGCGGAGTGGCGGCGGGGTCAGACACTGACACCGAGCGCCTTGCCTAACGCGACGAGCTGGGTGTACTGCCAGCTTTCGAATGAGGTCTGCCCGGGCGGCACGGTCTCGGTCACGTCAACGACGGGGACCCCGGCCTGTTGGGCGGCCGAGCGGATCTGCTCGGGGATGGAGCCCTGGGTCTGTGTGTTGTAGATCAGGACGTCCACGTGCCGGGCGGCCAGCGCGCCGCGGAACGCGTCGATGTCGGCCGGCGACGGGTCCGTCCCGTTGGCCGAGGCGCGCTGGTATCCGATCGGAGTCTTGTTGTTCAGACCCAGCGCCTGCGCCTGGTAGTCGAAGACGGTTTCCGTGGCCGCATAGGACTTGCCCGCGGCGCCGGCCTTGATCTTGTCGATCAGGCTGGTGTACTGGGCTATCGCGGAGGTGAATTGGGCACGGCGCTGGCTGAAGTAGTCAGCTGCTTGCGGGTCGATTTTGGTCAACTCGGCGCTCACGGCATCGGCGACGGCGTTCACCGCCGAGGGTAGATACCACAAATGCGGATTGGCGCCATCCGGCGTCTTCGTGACTTCGGCGGCGTTCACCACGTGCGCGCCCGCCGCGGAGCTGGCGGCCAGCTTGGAGGCCCACGAGTCGTAACCGTCGCCATTGACGACAACAAGTTTGGCGCCCGCGAAGGACTCCGCGTCCGCCGGCGAGGGCTCGTAGTCGTGCGGGTCTACGGATGAGCTGGCCAACACCGTTTTGACGATCCCGCATGCACCACTCAGCTCGGAGACGATGTCGCCCCATTGATCCACGCTGACCACTACCGCGACCGTGGCGGTCGGGCAGGAAGCCGCGGCGGTACTGCCGGTGGCTGCGGGCGAAGAGGTTTTGGTCGGGTTTGTGGAACAGCCTGCAATGGCGAGTGTCAGCGCGACGACGACAACCCATGGACGTAGGAGGGGTCGGGACACACTCACACCAGAAACGATAACCGTTTTCATTAGTGATCCGCGAGGGGCTGCCCGGAATCGTCGGTCGCGTAGTGTCGGTTGGGTGCGTAGCGAAGGTGATACCTGGGACATCACAACGAGTGTCGGTTCGACGGCGCTGTTCGTAGCGACCGCCCGAGCGCTGGAGGCGCAGAAGCCCGACCCACTGGCCGTCGACCCGTACGCGGAGCTGTTCTGCCGTGCCGTCGGCGGTTCCGCGGCCGACGTGCTGGACGGGAAGGATCCCGACCATCCGCTGAAGTCCGAGGACTTCGGCGTGCATTTCGTCAACTTCCAGGGCGCCCGCACCAGGTACTTCGACGAATACTTCCGCCGGGCCGCCGAGGCGGGCGTGCGGCAGGTCGTCATCCTGGCTGCCGGGCTCGATTCCCGCGCCTACCGGCTGGACTGGCCGGGCGCCACGACGATCTTCGAGCTGGACCGCCCGCAGGTGCTGGACTTCAAGCGCGAGGTGCTCACCGAGCACCGCGCCCAACCGCGCGCCGACCGTCGCGAGATCCCCGTCGACCTCCGGGACGACTGGCCGCAGGCCTTGCGGGACAGCGGTTTTGACGCGGCCAAGCCGTCCGCCTGGATCGCCGAAGGCCTGCTGATCTATCTGCCGGCCAGCGCGCAGGAGCAGCTGTTCACCGGTATCGACGGCCTGGCCGGCCACGGCAGCCACGTCGCGATCGAAGACGGCGCCCCGCTCGCGCCCGACGAGTTCGAGGCCGCGGTCGAGGAAGAGCGCGCTGCCGCCGCCGAGGGCGACCAGCGCCTGTTCTTCCAGTTGGTCTACAACGAGCAGCACGCGCCGGCCGCCGAGTGGTTCGGCGGGCGCGGGTGGACGGCCGTCGGCACACCGCTCGCCGATTACCTGCGACAGGTCGGGCGCCCGGTGCCCGGCCCGGACACCGAAGCCGGGCCGATGATCGCCCGCAACACCCTGGTCAGCGCGGTCAAGGACTGACCGGAACCGACCGGGAACTTTCCCGCGCCGGTTAGCGACTACTCCTACGGGCTCGTGACGCCGCCCAACGGCCCAGGCGGCCGTCAAGTCCGGCCCGAATCGTCAAGGAGTCGCCGCTATGACCGCGCCCGTGTGGATGGCGTCGCCGCCGGAGATCCATTCGGCCCAGCTGAGCAGCGGTCCGGGACCCGGTGGGCTGCTGGCCGCCGCCGCGGGATGGAGTTCGCTGAGCGCGACGTACGCGTCCGTCGCCGACGAACTGGCGTCGGTCCTGGCCGCGGTCGAGGCCGGGGCGTGGGAGGGGCCTACCGCGGCGCAGTATGCGGCCGCGCATGTGCCCTACCTGGCCTGGCTGATGCGGGCCAGCGCCAACAGCGCATCGGTGGCCGCCCAGCACGAGACCGCCGCCGCCGCCTACACCGCCGCGCTGGCCGCGATGCCCACCCTGGGGGAATTGGCCGCGAATCACGCGATCCACGCGGTGCTGGCGGCGACAAACTTCTTCGGGATCAATACTGTTCCACTCGCGCTCAATGAAGCCGACTATGTCCGGATGTGGATCCAAGCGGCCACCACCATGGCCACCTATCAGACCGTGGCCGGGACGGCGGTGGCCTCGGCGCCGCAGACCGATGCCGCGCCGCAGATCCTGCATGCCGCCGACGACAACAGCGACGGCAGCGACACCGGTGACAGCGGCGACATCATCGACAACGACGCCGGCGACCCGACACAGCTGAGTTGGTGGGAAAACCGGTTCCTCGAGATCTTCCAAACCCTGGGCAGGGACCTCGAGGAATTCCCCGAAAACCCCGCGCAGTCGATATCGCAGATCGAGAACGACATCCCGCTGTTGGTTGCGGACGAGTTCACCCACGTGGGGGAAGTCATCGACACCTTCCCACAGCTGCAGGCGGTTATCCCGCTCGCGCTCATCACGCCGCTCGGCGCCGGTTCGCTGGCCGGGTTCGCAGGCCTGAGCGGGCTGTCGGGGATCCAGCCCGGCCCGGCTCCCGCCGTGGTGACCGCACCCGTGCCCGACGCGCCCGCCATGCCGGCGCCCGCCGGCTCCCCGGCGGTAACCGTTGCCTCCAGCGCCCCGGCCCCGACCCCGGCCACGGCGCCCGCTCCCGCGCCGGTACCGGCGTCGACGGCGGCCGGGGTCCCGCCCCCGCCCCCCGCGGGCGTTGCCGGGGGCGCCTTTCCCTACCTGGTGGGCGGCCCGACCATCGGCTCGGGAACCGGCCTGGGCACCGGCGCCCAACGCAAAGCGCCGGAACCCGATAGCGCCGCCGCCGCGGCGGCCGCCGGGGCGTCGGCTCGAGAAGCGGAACGGGCGCGCCGCCGACGGCGCGCGGCGATGAACGACCACCACCGCGGCTACCGGTACGAGTACGTGGATCCGGAGTGGGAGACGGACGACGAGCCCGGTTTCGACACGGCCGCGACCGCCGCGTCCGACGTTGTCGCCGGGCCATTGGGCTTCGCCGGAACCGCGCGCACCCAGGCGGTCCCGGCGGGGGGCCTGGCCACCCTGGCGGGGGACCACTTCGGCGGCGGCCCGTCGGTGCCGATGGTGCCGCAAACTTGGCCCCCGGATGCTTTTGATAATGAAAACGATTTTCAGTAGGCTCAGCTGGTCGAGGTGGCCCTGCTGCGGAATGTCCTGGTCAGCGGCCGCGAAGGGGGAGGCGGTGGCGCAACTCGGGTGAGCCGTGGGCGCCTCGACAACAAGCTTAGGCAATGCTAACTTCAGGCAGGTTAGGTTAGGGGAAGCTACATAGATGGGAAGTAACAGCCGTGGAACGCGGTGACGCCGGCGTGCTCGCAGCCCGGCCTGCGAATTCTCGTCCAGACGGCAGGGTCGACGCCGATATCGTCAGCCGGTTCGCGACATGTTGTCGCGCCCTGGGGATCTCGGTGTACGAGCGCCAGCGCCCGGCTGACCTGGCCGCGGCCCGCTCCGGCTTCACCGCGCTGACGCGGATCGCCCACGACCAATGCGACGCCTGGACCGGGCTGGCCGCCGCCGGCGACGTCTCCCTGCGCGTGCTGGAGGCCGTCTCACGCACCGCGGCCACGGCCGGCGCACTGCAGCGCCACGTCGAACTGGCTCCCGGCGCCCTGGGCTTCCGCTACGAGACCGGGCTGTACCTTCAGTTCCGCGCCGCCACGCCCGACGATTTCCACCTCGCCTACGCGGCGGCGCTGGCAACCGACGGACGGTTTGCCGACGCGGACCGGATCGTCGCCGGCCTCATCGAACGCCGCCCGAGCTGGCGCGAGGCCCGCTGGGTGGCCGTCGTCATCAACTACCGCGCCGAGCGCTGGTCGGACGTCGTCAAGCTGCTCACCCCGATCGTCAACGACACCGATCTCGACGAGACCTTCTCGCACGCGGCGAAGATCGCGCTGGGCACCGCGCTGGCCCGCCTGGGAATGTTCGCGCCCGCGCTGTCCTACCTCGAGGAACCCGACGGGCCCGTCGCCGTCGCGGCGGTGGACGGCGCGCTGGCCAAGGCGCTGGTGCTGCGGGCGCACGTCGACGAGGAGTCGGCAAGCGACGTGCTGCACGACCTGTATGCGGCCCACCCCGCCAACGAACAGATCGAACAGGCCCTGTCCGACACCAGCTTTGGGATCGTGACCACCACGGCGGCCCGCATCGAGGCCCGTACCGACCCGTGGGATCCCGCCACCGAGCCCAGCGCGGACGACTTCGTCGACCCGGCCGCCCACGAGCGCAAGGCCGCGCTGCTGCACGAGGCCGAACGCCAGCTCGCGGAGTTCATCGGGCTCGACGAGGTCAAAAACCAGGTGTCGCGGCTGAAGAGCTCGGTGGCCATGGAGCTGGTGCGCAAGCAGCGCGGGCTCGCGGTGGCGCAGCGCACCCACCACCTGGTCTTCGCCGGGCCGCCCGGGACCGGTAAGACCACCATCGCCCGCGTCGTCGCCAAGATCTATTGCGGCCTGGGTCTTTTGAAGCGAGAGAACATCAGGGAGGTGCATCGCGCCGACCTCATCGGTCAGCACATCGGCGAGACCGAGGCCAAGACGAACGCGATCATCGACAGCGCGTTGGACGGGGTGCTGTTCCTCGATGAGGCCTACGCCTTGGTGGCCACCGGCGCCAAGAACGACTTCGGGCTGGTGGCGATCGACACCCTGTTGGCGCGCATGGAAAACGACCGCGATCGGCTGGTGGTCATCATCGCCGGCTACCGGGCCGATCTGGACAAGTTCCTCGACACCAATGAGGGCCTGCGGTCCCGGTTCACCCGCAACATCGACTTTCCCTCCTACACGCCCGGTGAGCTGGTGGAGATCGCACACAAGATGGCCGAGCAACGCGACAGCGTCTTCGAGCCCGCCGCGCTCGAGCACATGGAGGCTCTGTTCTCGAAGCTGGCCACCGAGTCCACGCCTGACGCCAACGGAATCTCGCGGCGCAACCTCGACATCGCGGGTAACGGCCGGTTCGTCCGCAACATCGTCGAACGCTCCGAGGAGGAACGAGAATTCCGGCTCGACCACTCCGAACACGCCGGAACCGGGGAATTCAGTGACGAGGAGCTGATGACGATCACCGACCAGGACGTCGAGAAGTCGGTGGAGCCGCTGCTGCGCGGCCTCGGGCTGTCGGTGCCGGCATGACGACCAATAACCATGAGCCCGAAGGGGATCGGCGTTCGTTCGCATCCCGAACCCCGGTCAACGAGAATCCCGACAGGGTCGAATACCGCCGCGGCTTCGTCACGCGTCACCAGGTGACGGGCTGGCGTTTCGTGATGCGCCGGATCGCCTCCGGCATCGCCCTGCACGACACCAGGATGCTCGTCGACCCGCTGCGCACCCAGTCGCGCGCGGTGCTGATGGGTGCGCTCATCCTCATCACCGGGCTGGCGGGCTGCTTCGTGTTCTCGCTGATCCGGCCGAGCGGCTCGGCGGGTAACAACTCAGTGCTTGCCGACCGGTCGACCGCCGCGCTGTACGTGCGGGTCGGCGAGGATCTGCACCCGGTGCTCAACCTGACCTCGGCCCGGCTGATCGTCGGCAAGCCGGTCAACCCGACCACCGTGAAAAGCTCTGAGCTGGACCGGTTTCCGCGCGGCAACCTGATCGGCATTCCAGGCGCGCCGGAGCGAATGGTGCAGAACGCCTCGCACGACGCCGACTGGACGGTGTGCGACGCGGTGAGCGGAACGTCGCACGGCGCCCACAGCACGGGTGTCACGGTGGTCGCCGGCCGCCCCGACGGCGACGGCGCGCGGGCGAGCGCGATCCACGCCAATCAGGGCATCCTGGTCGATAACGGCACCGGCACCTGGCTGCTCTGGGACGGCAAGCGCAGCCAGATCGACCTGGCCAACCACGCGGTGACCAACGCGCTGGGCCTCGGTGTCGGAAATTCCGAGGTGCCCGCGGCGCGGCCGATCGCACAGGGGTTGTTCAACGCGATCCCCGAATCGCCCGCGCTCGCGCCGCCGTCGATCCCGAATGCCGGTGCGCCCGCCGGCTTTTCGGTGCCGGCTCCGATCGGCGGCGTCGTCGTCTCCTACGGGCTGGAGCAGAACGTGCGCTACTACGCGGTGCTGCCCGACGGCCTGCAGCAGGTTTCGCCCGTGCTGGCCGCGATCCTGCGCAATTCCAATTCCTATGGCCTGGACCAACCGCCGCGGCTCGGTGCGGACCAGGTGTCCAAGCTGCCGGTGTCGCGGCTGCTCGACACCAGCCGCTACCCCGACCAGCAGGTCGCCCTCATCGACGCGGCCAAGGATCCCGTCACCTGTGCCCACTGGAGCAAGCCGACCGGGGCAGCAACCAGCTCGCTCGGCTTGCTCTCCGGCTCGGTGCTGCCGGTGCCCGAGGGGATACGCACCGTCGACCTGGTCGGTGGTAGCACCCCGGGCGTCGCGGCCCGCGTCGCCCTGGCGCCGGGCACCGGCTATTTCACGCAGACCGTGGGCGGCGGGCCGGCCGCCCCGGCCGCCGGGTCGTTGTTCTGGGTCTCCGACACCGGCGTGCGCTACGGCATCGACACGGAAACCGGTGACGGCGCCGTCCGCAGCAAAACCGTTGAGGCCCTGGGCCTGAACCCGCCCGCGGTTCCCGTGCCGTGGTCGGTCCTGTCACTGTTCGCGCCGGGTCCGACGCTGTCGCGCGCCGACGCGCTGCTCGCCCACGACGGCCTGGCGCCCGACGCCAAGCCCGGGCGCCCGGTTTCTGCGGAGGGGGAGGGCCGATGAGCCGACTGATCTTCGAAGCGCGCCGGCGGGTGGCGCCGCCCGCCACCCGCAAGGGCACCATCACGATCGAGGCGCCCCCGGAGCTGCCGCGGGTGATTCCACCGTCGTTCCTGCGTCGCGCGATGCCCTACGTGCTGGTGCTGCTGATCGTGGGCATGGTGGTGGCGCTGGTGGCCACCGGGATGCGGGTGATCTCCCCGCAGACGCTGTTCTTCCCCTTCGTGCTGCTGCTGGCGGCGACCGCGCTCTATCGCGGCAACGACAACAAGACGCGCACCGAGGAGGTCGACGCCGAACGGGCCGACTACCTGCGCTACCTGTCGGTGGTCCGGGACAACATCCGGACGCAGGCCACCCAGCAGCGGGCGGCCGCCGAGTGGTCCCACCCGGACCCGGCCGGCCTCGCCGCGGTGCCCGGATCGCGCCGCCAGTGGGAGCGCGACCCGCACGACCCCGACTTTCTGGTGCTGCGGGCGGGCCGTCACCAGGTGCCCCTGGACACCGCGCTCCGCGTCAACGACACTGCCGACGAGATCGACCTGGAACCGGTGTCGCACAGCGCATTACGCAGCCTGCTGGACACCCAGCGCACCGTGCGCGACGTTCCGACCGGTATTGACTTGACGAAGGTCTCGCGCATCACCGTCCTTGGTGAGGCGGACGACGCGCGGGCGGTGTTGCGCGCCTGGATCGCTCAGGCCGTGACGTGGCACGACCCGACCGTGCTCGGTGTCGCGCTGGCCGCGCGCGACCTGGAGGGCCCGGACTGGTCCTGGCTGAAGTGGTTGCCGCACGTCGACATTCCCGGCGAGCTCGACGGCGTTGGCCCGGCCCGCTTCCTGTCGACCGACGCCGACGAGCTCGTCGCGACGCTGGGGCCCGCGCTCGCCGACCGGCCCGCGTTCACGGGTGAGCCCGCGGATGCGCTGCGGCACTTGCTGATCGTCGTCGACGACCCCGACTACGACCTGAACGCCTCCACGCTGGCGCTGGGCCGGGCGGGCGTCACCGTCGTGCACTATTCGGCCACGCCCCCGCACCGCGAGCAGTATTCGGATCCCGAAAAGCCGATCCTCCGCGTCACGCGCGGCGCTATCGAGCGCTGGCAGACCGGCGGCTGGCAGCCGTACATCGACACCGCCGATCGACTCGGCGCCGCCGAGGCCGCGCACCTGGCCCGTCAACTGTCGCGGTGGGACTCCAACCCGACGCACGCCGGATTGCGCTCCGCCGCCACCCGCGGCGCGACCTTCACCACGCTGCTGGGCATCGGCGACGCGTCGCAGCTGGACGTGCCGACGCTGTGGGCGCCGCGCCGCCGCGACGACGAGTTGCGCGTTCCGATCGGCGTCACCGCGACCGGCGAGCCACTGATGTTCGACCTCAAGGACGAGGCCGAGGGCGGAATGGGCCCGCACGGCCTGATGATCGGTATGACCGGCTCCGGGAAGTCGCAGACCCTGATGTCGATCCTGTTGTCGCTGTTGACAACCCACTCGGCCGACCGGCTGATCGTCATCTACGCCGACTTCAAGGGCGAGGCGGGAGCCGACAGCTTCCGGAACTTCCCGCAGGTCGTCGCGGTGATCTCGAACATGGCCGAGAAGAAGTCGCTGGCCGACCGGTTCGCCGACACGCTGCGCGGCGAGGTGGCGCGGCGCGAGACGCTGCTGCGCGAGGCCGGGCGCCGGGTTCAGGGCAGCGCGTTCAATTCCGTCACCGAGTACGAGAACGCCATCGCGGCGGGGCATGACCTGCCACCGCTGCCAACCCTATTCGTGGTCGCCGACGAATTCACCCTGATGCTGGCCGACCACCCGGAATACGCCGAGCTGTTCGACTACGTGGCTCGCAAGGGCCGCTCGTTCCGCATCCACATCCTGTTCGCGTCCCAGACGCTGGACGTGGGCAAGATCAAGGACATCGACAAGAACACCTCCTACCGCATCGGGTTGAAGGTGGCCAGCCCCAGCGTGTCCCGGCAGATCATCGGCGTCGAGGACGCCTATCACATCGAGTCCGGCAAGGAGCACAAGGGCGTGGGCTTCCTGGTGCCCGCCCCGGGCGCCGCCCCGATCAAGTTCCGCAGCACCTACGTCGACGGCATCTACGAACCGCCACAGAAGGCCAAAGCCCTTGTGGTGCAGTCGAACCCGGAGCCGAAGCTGTTCCCGGCCGGAAGGGTGGAGCCCGATCACGGCACCGTGATATCCACCGGCGAGGACGAGGAATACGCCGGCCCGCCGCGCAAGCTGATCGCGACCATCGGTGACCAACTGGCGGGCTACGGGCCGCGTGCGCCGCAGCTGTGGCTGCCGCCGCTGGACGAACCGATCCCGCTGACCGAGGTGCTGGCCCGCGCGGGCGTGCCGCGCGGGCAATGGCGGTGGCCGCTCGGCGAGATCGACAAGCCGTTCGAGATGCGCCGCGACCCGCTGGTGTTCGACGCCGCTTCCTCGGCCGGGAACATGGTGGTCCACGGCGGCCCGAAGTCCGGGAAATCGACCGCGCTGCAGACCTTTATCCTGTCCGCGGCCAACCTGCACTCGCCCCGCGAGGTCACGTTCTACTGCCTGGACTACGGCGGCGGGCAGCTGCGGGCACTGGACGGACTGGCACACGTCGGCAGCGTCGCGTCGGCGCTGGAACCCGAACGCATCCGCCGCACCTTCGGCGAGCTGGAGCAGCTGCTGCTGTCCCGCCAGCAGCGCGAGGCGTTCCGGGAGAAGGACGGCTCCGCCCCCGACGACGGTTACGGCGAGGTGTTCCTGGTCATCGACAACCTCTATGCCTTCGGCCGGGACAACACCGACCAGTTCAACACGCGTAATCCCTTGCTGGCCAAGGTGACCGAACTGGTGAACGTCGGCCTCGCCTACGGCATCCACGTGGTGATCACCACGCCGAGCTGGCTGGAGGTGCCGCTGGCGATGCGCGATGGCCTCGGGCTGCGGCTCGAGCTGAAGTTGCACGACGCGCGGGACAGCAACGTGCGGGTGGTCGGCGCCCTGCGCCGCCCAGCCGACGCCGTCCCGCACGACCAGCCGGGCCGCGGATTGACGATGGCGGCAGAGCATTTCCTGTTCGCGGCTCCCCAGCTGGACCAGATCGGCGCCATCAACGCCCGCTACCCCGGGGTCTCCGCGCCGCCGGTTCGGCTGCTGCCCACCAACCTCGCGCCCGACGCGCTGGGACCGCTCTACCGCGGCGCCGAGAAGGTGGTGATCGGTCAGCGCGAAGAGGACCTCGCTCCCGTCGTCGTCGACTTCGCCGAGAACCCGCTGCTGATGGTGTTCGGCGACAGCAAGTCCGGAAAGACCACGCTGCTGCGCCACGTCATCCGCACCATCCGCGAGCACTCCACCGCCGACCAGGTGGCGTTTACGGTGCTGGATCGGCGGCTGCACCTGGTCGACGAGCCGCTGTTCCCGGACAACGAATACACGGCCAACATCGACCGGGTCGCCCCCGCGATGCTGGGTCTGGCCAACATCATCGAGTCGCGGCGGCCCCCGGCCGGATTGTCAGCCGCGGAGCTGTCCCGCTGGACCTACCGCGGCCACACCCATTACCTGATCATCGACGACGTCGACCAGATACCGGACGCGCCGGCGATGAGCGGTCCGTACATCGGGCAGCGGCCGTGGACCCCGCTGATCGCGCAGCTTTCGCAGGCCGGCGATCTGGGGTTGCGGGTGATCGTCACGGCGCGCGCCACCGGTTCGGCCCACGGACTGATGACCAGCCCGCTGCTGCGCCGCCTCAACGACCTGCAGGCGACCACGCTGATGCTGTCCGGCAACCCGCAAGACAGCGGCAAGATCCGGGGCCAGCGGTTTGGCCGGATGCCGGCCGGCCGCGCGGTTCTGTTGGGCGACAGCGACATTCCGACGTATGTGCAGTTGGTCAACCCGTTAGTCGGTGAGGCCGCCATGTTTGGTGATACGCAACAGAAGGGGAGTTAGTCATGACGTTGCGAGTGGTTCCCGAGGGCCTGGCCGCGACCAGCGCGGCCGTGGAGGCGCTGACGGCGCGGCTGGCGGCCGCGCACGCGGCGGCGGCTCCGGCGATTACCGCGGTGGTGCCGCCGGCGGCGGATCCGGTGTCGCTGCAGACGGCCGCGGGATTCAGCGCCCAGGGGCAGGAGCACGCCGCCATCGCCGCCCAGGGTGTCGAAGAGTTGGGCCGCGCCGGCGTGGGCGTGGGTGAGTCGGGCGCAAGCTATCTCGCCGGTGACGCCGCGGCGGCCGCGACCTACGGGGTGGCGGGCGGCTAGAAATGACCGCGCCCGTTTGGATGGCTTCGCCGCCGGAAGTGCATTCGGCGTTGCTGAGCACCGGTCCGGGACCGGGGTCGCTGCTTGCGGCCGCCGGGGCCTGGTCGGCGCTAAGCGCCGAATACGCCTCGGCGGCGGGCGAACTCAGCGGGCTTTTGAGCGCGGTACAGGCGGGTGCGTGGCAGGGGCCGAGCGCCGAGCAGTATGTGGCGGCGCACGCCCCGTACCTGGCGTGGCTGCAGCAGGCCAGCGCCGACAGCGCGGGCGTGGCGGCCCAGCACGAGGTCGCCGCGGCGGCCTACACCAGCGCGCTGGCGGCGATGCCGACCCTGGTGGAGCTGGCCGCCAACCACGTCATTCACGGGGTCCTGCTGGCGACCAATTTCTTTGGGATCAATACGATCCCGATCGCGCTCAACGAAGCCGACTACCTCCGGATGTGGGTGCAGGCCGCCACCACGATGGGCGCCTACCAGGCCGTCTCGGGCGGGGCGCTGGCCTCGGCGCCGCGCACCGCGCCGGCTCCCAACATCGTGAATCAGAACGGGGCGGCCTCCCCGGCCGCCCAGTCGGGCACGTCGCTCAACCCGTCCGACTTTTTGTCTCAGCTGCTGTCGCAGTACACCAATTTCTACGGGAACATGTTCCAGGAGCTCGCCACGTTCTTCCAGGACCCCGTCGGGAACTCGGTGAAGATCATCCAGGCGTTCATGACGAATCCGTCTGAGGCACTGGTGCTTTACGGTCCGCTGCTCTTCGCGATTGCCTACCAGGCTTTCTCCTGGGTCGGTGCGGGGATCACGTACCCCTCGCTGCTGCTCAGTCCCTTCCTCGGGCTCGTCCTCCCGGTGGCCCTGCAACCGGCGCTGGCGCTGGCTGCCGCGGCGGCTCCCGCGCTGGCGGCGCCCGTGGCAGGGGGCATCGCTGCGACCGCCGTGCCCGCTTCCGCGGTGTGGCCGGTCGCCGGCGTGGCCCCGACGACCGTCGCCGCTCCCGCGGGCCA
>NZ_LZKK01000306.1 GCF_001672815.1 Mycobacterium sp. E796
CCACGTTCGCCGCCGCCGACAGCGACGTCGTCCGGCTGGACTTCCCGCCGGCGTCGGCGGTGCAGGTGCTCGCCGGCTGGCAGTCGTGGCTGGGTGCCGCGGACCGAAACACTTGGGGGATCGTCGATCTCTCGGTGGGCAGCCAGCCGAACTGCCACGTGCTGGCGACCTGCCCGGCGGGCGCCGGCTCCGGTGTGGTCGACGCTATCAAGTCCGCGGTCGGCGTCGCGCCGACCGCCGTCGTGAACAAGACGCTCGGCCATATGGACCTGGTGACGTATCTGGCCGGGGGCAGCTCGACTGGGTCGCCCGTGGGGTTCGTGGCCGGCTCAGACGTGCTCGCGACGATGAATTCCGCTGCGGCGCACGCCGTTGCGACCGCGATCGGGCAGTGGCCGGCGTCCGGCGGCAAGGCGGCGGTGCTGATCGACCCGCTGGACGGCGCGGTCGGCGACGTGCCGGCCGGAAACACGGCCTTCCCGTGGCGCCAACAGTCGGTGCTCTTGCAGTGGTACGTCGAGCCCGCCGCCAACCAGGTGGCCGCCGCGCAGCAGTGGCTGAGTTCCGCACACCAAGCGGTGCAACAGTTTTCGGTCGGCGGCTACGTCAACTACCTGGAGGCCAACAGCTCGCCGTCGCGCTACTTCGGCCCGAACCTGTCGCAGCTGGCCACCGTTCGACAGAAGTACGACCCCAACCGGGTGATGTACTCGGGGCTGAACGTCTGAAAGGCTAGCGGCCGAGCAGGCGATTTCGCTGCTCGGTGTACTCCTCATCGGATATCAACCCCTCGTCGCGCAGCCGGGCGAACTCGCGGATCTCGGCGGCGATTCCCGTCACCACGGTGCGCGGCTCGCCGTCGGCGGACGCGTCTTCACCCGTTGCCGCCGCCTCGTCGTTAACCGCCCGCCCGGCGACCGCGGTCGCGGCGAGCGGCGCGCGATCGCGCCTCCCGACGGCGTCGCGGACCGCGCTTCCGGCCGTGCCCGCCAGGGCCATCTCGCCGAACGTGCTGTCGAAGCCGGGCGCCAGCGCCGGGGCGGCGGCCGCCGGAGCGGCCGGCAACGCCAGCGCGATGGGGCGCACCGCCGGTGTGCCCGCCGCCCAGGTGGGCGGGACCGAAAGCCCGCCGATCGAGTCGGACTCGCCCAGCCCGGCCGACACGGCGGTGGATACCACGTTCGGCGTTGTCGCCGGGCCTGGCGGCGTCACGGTCCGCACCACCGACAGGGGTGGGCCATTCGCGTCCCAATCACTGACGATGTCGTCGGTGTGCAGACCGGTCTCGGCGCCGATGAGGTCGATCGGCATGGACACCGCCCCCAGGGGTGCCAGCGGGGCGTCGACGCTGTATGCGATCGCGTCGGCGCCGACGTTGATCAGGTCCAACGGCGAGTGCACGCCGAGCGCGTCCGCGGCGCCACCCGCCGCCCCGAACATCGAGGTTGCCGAGGTCCCCGACGTCATGGCGCTCTGCACCGCGCTCTGCGTGGACCCGGCGGGGATTGCGGCGGCCTGGCTGAGGGCGCCTGCCTGAGCGGCCGACCCGGCCGGGTTGGTGCTCTGCTGCGGTGGCGCAAACGGGGCCAGCTGTGTGGCAGCCGCCGCGGAACCCGCATAGCCGTACATCGCGGCCGCGTCCTGCGCCCACATCTCGCCGTACTCGGCTTCGGTGGCCGCGATCGCCGGGGTGTTCTGCCCCAACAGGTTGGTGGCGACGAGCATCGCCAGCTGCGCGCGGTTGGCCGCGACCTCCGGCGGCGGCACGGTCGCGGCGAAGGCGGTCTCGTAAGCGGCGACGGCGGCGATGGCTTGCATCGCCGTCTGCTCGGCCTGTACCGCGGTCGCGCTCAACCACCCCACATAGGAACTGGCGGCCGCCGCCATGGTCACCGCTGACGGGCCCAGCCACGGCCCGGCGGTGAGGCCGGAGACCACCGATTCGTACGAGCCGGCCGCCGAACGTAATTCCGCGGCTATCAAATCCCATGCCTGGGCGGCGGCCAGCATGGGCCCCGACCCGGGACCGGCATACATCAGGCCCGAGTTCACTTCCGGTGGAAGCGTCGCGAAATCCATTGCGCGGCCCTTATTCAGCCGATCGCGAACGGCTCGTGCCGGCGCCGATGCGCCCAGCTATGGACGACAAATGCTCCCCCTTGATGGTCGTGGACGACGCGCGGGCTGGTACGCCATGCGGTCGACGAATGCTGTGCGGTGGTCAATTTGCCGCTATGTCACGTGCTCCCCTGATCGGCTGCAGGCGCCGAACGTTGTCCTCATTCGCCTCCAGTCCTGGCTCCTCACAATCACATTCGCGGTCGTTCTGCGGGTCGTTGGCGACCGGCCGCGGGGAGGGCCGCCCCTTGCGCAGCGTGGCGATGAGCTCTCGATACGGCCCGACCAGGTAGACGGTGTCGCCGGCGCTGAGCCGCGCGTCGCGGCGCGGGTGCAGCCGCACCGGCGCGTCCTCCCGGGTGATCGCGATCACCCGGGTTTGCGTCGAGACCTCGAACATCTGTAGCCCGTCGAGCTCGCTGCCGGCCTGCACATACATTCCGCCGATCAGGAACGAGCGATTCCCGACCGAGAAGGTCCCGAGCACCTGTAAACCCATCGCCGCCCCGATGAACCACGGCGCGGCCAGTTCCACTGTGGACCTTACGTTTTCGAATCCGAACCGCTGGGCGACCACGGACCCCAGGTCGTGGTCGTAAACCCGCAGGACGAGCGGGACCTTGCTCCACCGGGTGCCGATGGGGCCCGGTTCGGAACCCAACATCTCGCGCACCACGATCCCGGTTTCGATGTTGACCATGTCGTCTCGGGTCAGCACCGCGACCGCGCGGGCGGTGTCCACCCGGGCCGCCTCCATGGTCGAGCGTAATGTCGCGTCCCCGAAGATGACCGGCACGTCGAGTTCGGCGGCCGTCGGTAGGAACTGGTTGTTTGGGTCGCGCTCGATCACCGCGACGTCGTACCCGGCCTCGGTCAGGTCGGTGACGACCCGGACCCCGAGCGCGCTCAATCCGACCACGATGATGTGGTTGCGGAGGTGGCGCGCCCGCGGGCCTGCGGACAGCGCCAGAAACCGCCGTGACAACAGCACGTCGGCGATGAATGCGACCAGCAGGGCGGTGGTGGTCACGCCCGCCAGCATCAAAACGGCGGCGTACAGGCGCAGCCAGGTCGGCTGTTTGGCGAAGCTGAAGTCGCCGTAACCCGTCGTCGTGATGGTCTCGTTGGTGAAGTAGAACGCGTCGGTCCAGGACATGCCCGGGTGGGTGTACGAGAAGTGCAGCAGCGTCGTCGAGCCGATCACCAAGAGGATCAGGGCGACGATCACGGGGTAGAAAGCGGGGTTGACCTCGTTCGGTAGCGCTCGCACGGCGTACAGGACGCGGCGCAGCCGGGATTGACGAGACCGCATCCGCGTTTGACGCGGGATCTTGACGCCGCAGGCGTTGACCTCTTCGGTGGTGCCGATCATCGCCGTCCAGTCGCCGGCATTGACCCGGAAGTCCCGTCCCGGGCACACCACCACCTCGCCGGAATCGGCCGAATCCTCGTTGGGCACGGTTGCGACCGGTGCGAGGTCGCCGTAGATCTCGCGCAGCGACGCCTCGAACGGCGCCTCGGCGCCGAAGACCATGAACTCGATGCCCGCCGCCTCGAAGGGATGCGTCGTGCGCGCCAGACACGCCTCGACCACCGCGGCGGCAGCCAGATCGGCGACGCCGAGGATGGAGTTGGGTCCCTCGTCGGCGGCGACCGCTGCGCGCAGCACGTCGTTGGCCACCCGCGCGACCACGCGGATGTCCGGGTTGGCCTTCCGCGCCAGCAGCGCGATCTCGAGGTTGGTGGCGTCGTCGTCTCCCGCGCACACGACCGCCGTCGCCGACGCGACCCCGGCCCGGGCCAGTTCCGTCTTGACCCGGGCGCCGGCGAGTTCGGAGTCCAGGAGCCTGGCGACGCGCGCTCCGGCTCTGTTCAGCTCATCGACAATGGTCGACGCCAGCGCATCCTCACCGCTGACGATGATGCACTGGTTCATGACGTTGCATTCCTCCCCGAACCACAGCTACCCCTCCGTCTAACCGATGACCGGATAACCCACGCGCCCCGATGGTGCGCGGATACGCGAAACCGGTAGTGGCGCAACATCATTTATGCCGCGCCGGCTTTCGCGCGCTCCTCCAAGGAAATGGAGATCTAACTCGATGCTAACAGACAGATTCAGGAGACGGCGAATGACGAAGGGTTCCGGCCCCTGAGCCGGGCCCCTGGGCGGTCCAAGGTTGCCTACTGAATGGGCTGGAGCACAACAGAATCCAGGTGTCACAACTCCATATTGTGGCAATACGCATAAAGATGGGACGTCGAAGATGATCCAGAATCATTGCTGTAGAACGCCGTTGAACTACCTGTGGATCCGCTGTCCAGACATGTGTTCGTCGTCGGATTGCGCGCATTACACAGAAGTGCCTATCCCACAAGGGGTTCCATTGTCATGCCGGCCGTGTCGGGCCAAATCGAATGATGAGCGTCCATTGCCAATAGGGGGCGTTGTGTTACGGACTGGTCACAGCGCTGGGAGATTCCTGGCAATCCCTCTGGCAATTTCCTGTGGTTACCGCCATTGACCGAATGGTGCGATGCGACAAGAGCGATTGGGGCATATACGCTTTCGGCGGGCCGCACGGCTCTGGGGGATCATCTTCGTGTCAGCTCTGAATAGGGGGAAAGGGATCCGTTTCTGTGGCAACACCTTTGGCTGAGCGGCGCGCTGTCGATCACAAGCCGTGGTCATCATTTTCCGACGTCTGCAAACGCGGCTTGCTGGGCAAGCCCCTGATCAACTCGCAGCTCGAGCATGAGAAGCTCTCGAATCCCGTCGCGCTCGGTGTGCTGTCGCCCGACGCGATCTCGTCCACTGCATACGGCTCCGAGCAGATCATGATCGAGCTGTTGCCGGCGGCCGGGATGGCGGCGTTCGCCCTGCTGCTGCCCATCACCGGGGTCATCCTCTTGATCCTGGTGCTGGTCGCGGCGTCGTATCGCCAGGTCGTCATGGTGTACACGCGGTCCGGCGGGTCTTATGTGGTCGCGCGGGAGAACTTCGGGCCGCGGGTTGCACAAGTGGCCGCCGCGGCGCTGCTGATCGACTATGTGGTCACCGTCGCGGTCCAGTGCGCGGCCGGAACGGTCGCGGTGGCATCGGCGATACCCGTTCTGGGGCCCTACAGCCTGGAGATCACCGTCGGCATGGTGCTGTTGATGTGCTTTGCCAACCTGCGCGGATTGCGCGAGGCCGGGGCGCCATTCGCGATGCCCACCTACGCCTTCGTGACCATGGTCTCGCTGACGATCGTCGTCGGGATCGTCCGTGAACTGTCCGGCAACCTGCCGACCTATGATCCTCAGCACATCGCCGGGGCGGTGCCGGTCCACCAGGGCAGCGGGCTGGTGATGGGCGCGACGATCCTGGTCGTGTTACGCGCGTTCGCCAACGGCGGCTCGTCACTGACCGGGGTCGAGGCCATCTCCAACACCGTCACCACCTTTCGTAAGCCGGAGGGCGTCAACGCCCGCCGGGTGATGACGATCATGGCCGGCATCCTCGGATTCCTGCTCGCGGGCGTGGCGTGGCTGACGCACGTCACGCACGCCGTTCCGTACGCCGACGGGTATCCGTCGATGCTGTCCGAGATCGCGCGGGCCGTTTTCGGCCACGGGGCGATCGGCAATGTCCTCTACATCCTGGTGCAGGTGTCGACCGCGGCGATCCTCTACACGGGCGGGAACACCAGCTTCAACGGCTTCCCCGCGTTGGCGAGTTTCGTTGCCGGAGATCGGTTTCTGCCACGGCCGCTGATGAAGCGCGGCCATCGGCTGGTGTTCTCCAACGGCATCATCGCCCTGACCGCCCTGGCGGTGGCGCTGCTCGTCATCACCGGAGGTTCGGTTGACGCGCTGGTGCCGTTCTATGCGATCGGGGTGTTCACCGGCTTCTCCATGGCCGGTTACGGCATGACCAAGCACTTCTGGACCCGCCGCGGCTCCGGCTGGCGTCGCAAGGTGCTGATCAACCTGTCGGCCGGAATCCTCTCGACCGTCGTGGTCGGGATCTTTGCGGTGGCCAAGTTCACCGAGGGTGCCTGGCTGATCGTCATCGTCTTCCCGCTGCTGGTGCTGGGCCTGATGCGACTCAACAAGCAATACCGCGCGGAGGCGTCCGTGTTGGAGATGTCCCGCACTGAAACGCCGGTCCTGGCCAAATACACCCGGCATCGCGTCTTCGTGTTCGTGGATGCCGTCGACCTCGCGGAGGTCGAGGCGCTGCGGTACGGAAACGGCCTGCACGCCGACGAGCTGACCGTGGTGCACTTCGTGATCGACTCCGACCACGCCGCCCGCCTGCAGAAGCGTTGGGAGGTCTTCGAACACGACACTTCGCTGCGGATGGTCGACTGCCCCGACCGTCACCTGGGGCGCGCCGCCCATGCGCTGGTGTTGCGGGTGCACGACCAGCACCCCGACACCAGGGTGACCGTGCTGTTGCCGCGGCGGAGCTACTCGCCGCTGGTCGGCCGGCTGCTGCACGACCGGACCGCGGACAAGATCGCTCGCGCGGTCAGCCGGATTCCGGGTGCGGCCGCGCAGATCGTCCCGTACGACATCGAGTCCCGGATCGCGGAAGTCACGCGCGCGGGATGAGGCAATCCGGCCCTCGAGAAAGGGATGCTGTGACGCAACTGGGTGGCGAAATACCGCTCTCCTTCACCGACAAGTGCAAGCGGCTGTTCCTGGGACAGCCGCTGACCACCGACAAACTGGACGGCGAGAGATTGCCGAATCCCATTGCGCTGGGAGCCCTTGCGCCGGACGCCATTTCGTCGACGGCGTACGGCACCGAGCAGATCATGATCGAGCTGTTGCCGGCGGCCGGCATGGCGGCGTATGCGTTGGTGCTGCCGATCACCGGGGTAATCCTGGTGATCCTTGCCCTGGTGTCCGCGTCGTACCGTGAGGTCGTGATGGCCTACACGCGGGCCGGCGGTTCCTACACGGTCGCACGGGAGAACTTCGGACCGCGGGTAGCGCAGGTGGCGGCGGCGGCGCTGCTGATCGACTACGTGGTCACCGTGGCGGTGCAGCCCGCGGCGGCGACGGTGGCGTTGGTCTCGGCGATTCCGCCGCTGCGGCCCTACCACCTGGAGATCACGCTGGGGGCGGTAGTCCTGATCTGCCTGGCCAACCTGCGCGGCCTGCGGCGGTCGGGTCGCACGTTCGCGATGACCACCTACGCCTTCGTCGCAATGATCACGGTGACGATCCTGACCGGCTTCGTTCGCGAAATGTTCTGGGGTCTACCGAGATACGATCCGCAGCACATCGCCGGTGCGGTGCCGGTCCATCAGGGTGGCGGTCTGGTGATGGGTGCGTCCATCCTGATCGTGTTGCGCGCGTTCGCCAACGGCGGCACCTCACTGACCGGCGTCGAGGCCGTGTCCAACACCGTCAACGTCTTTCGGAAGCCGCAGGGCCCCAACGCCCGTCGCGTTCTGACGTGGATGGCGTGCATCCTCGGGTTCTTGCTTGCGGGTGTGGCCTGGCTGGCGCACGTCACCCACGCGGTGCCCTATCTCGACGAGTACCCGTCGATGCTGTCAGAGATCACCCGTGCGGTCTTCGGCCACGGCGTGATCGGCAACGTCCTGTACTTCGGGGTGCAAGCATCGACGGCAGCCATCCTGTTCACGGGATGCAACACCAGCTTCAACGGCTTTCCCGCGTTGGCCAGTTTCGTTGCCGAGGACCGCTTCCTACCGCGGCCCCTCACGAAACGCGGGCATCGCCTTGTGTTCTCCAACGGCATCTTCGTGCTGACCGCGCTGGCCATGGTGCTGCTCGTCATCACCGAAGCCAAGGTGAGCGCGCTGGTGCCGTTCTTCGCGATCGGCGTGTTCACCGCGTTCGCGATGGCCGGGTACGGCATGGCCAAGCATCATCTGACCGGGCGCGGGCCGGGCTGGCGATTCAAGCTGGCGGTGAACCTGTCGGCGGGGATCATGTCGACGCTCGTGGTCGGGATCTTCGTGGTAGCCAAGTTCACCGAGGGCGCCTGGCTCATCGTCATCATCTTCCCGCTGCTGGTGCTGGCCCTGATGCGGCTGAACCGGAAGTACCGCGACGAGGCGTCGGTCCTGGAGATGACGTGCGCCGAGGACCTCGACCTCGCCCGGCATCCGCGCCTGCAGGTGCTGGTGTTCGTGGACACGATCGATCTGGCCGAGATCGAGGCGATGCGGCTCGGCTATGGGTTGCACGCTGACGAACTCACCGCGGTGCACTTCGTGATCGACGTCGATCATGCCGTCCGGCTCCGGGAACGTTGGGATCGCTTCGAGCATGACACCGACCTGTGGTTGATCAACTGTCCGGATCGTCACCTGAGCCGTGCCGCACACGAATTGGTGCTGCGGGTGCTCAAGGACCACCCGGACACCAGGGTGACGGTGCTGTTGCCGCGCCGCACCTACTCGCCCCTGTTGGGTCGGCTACTGCACGACCGCACCGCGGACAAGATGGCCCGCACCGTGAGCCGCGTCCGGGGTGCGACCGCCATCATCGTTCCCTACGACATCGAGTCGCGGATCGCGCGGTTGGCCCCCGGCGGCGTCGACGCCGCCCCCACCGAAGTGGTCGGCGCCGTACCGTCGCCCATCTCGGCGCTGGTTGGCGACTGACCTCAGCCGGCCGCGGGTCGTTTGGGGTCACGGGACCGGCCCGAAGGCCCTATCGAACGGAGCCACGCCGGAGCCAGGTGGCCCGTGTGGGTTTCCGGAACGGCATCATCAGCGGCGCGGGCGGCGACATATTCTGCTGCGGGATACCTTCGGCAATCTTCGTGGAACTATTCCGGCCCGCACCGCGTCTAACGACGAAGCCGACGAAATAACCTGTGCCACTTTGGGTTCGGTCGTCACATTGCGGCGGTTCTTGTCGGTGGGCGTGGTTAGTTTGGGGTCATGAGTTCTGGCAGCGGTGACCGGGAGGCGTTGTCGGCTGCCCTGGATCGCTGGGACGCCGACTTCGAAACGGTGGCCGCGTTTGACTGTGAGGCGTTGACGACCCGCGAGCACCTCGCGTTGCTCGAGCGTTTCGAGAGGATGCGCCGGCGCATCCCGTCTCTGGAGCATCCGATCATCAATTCCGTTGCCCGGCAGGCGACCGCCGAGGAGTTGGGCGGCAAGCTGTCGCATGCGATCGCCGAGGCCACGCTGATCACCCGCGCCGAGGCCTCGCGGCGCATCAGTGAGGCGGCCGAGCTGGGGCCGCGCCACGGCCTGACCGGGGAGCGGTTGGCGCCGGTGCTGCCCGCCACCGCCGCCGCCCAACGCGAAGGCAGCCTGGGCACCGGACAGGTCGCGGTCATCCGCAAGTTCTGGCATCAGCTGCCCGGCTGGATCGACCAGGCCACCCGCGAACAAGCCGAAGCAAAGCTGGCCAGCGAGGGCACCCGGTTTCGTCCCGAACAACTGGGCGCGCTGGCCGACACGCTAGCCGACTGCCTCAACCCCGACGGCACCTACACCGACGACGACCGCGCCCGCCGGCGCGGGCTGACGTTGGGTCCTCAAGGCCCCGATGGGATGTCAGAACTGCGCGGCTGCCTGACCCCGGAAGCCCGCGCGACGTGGGAAGCAGTGTTGGCCAAGCTGGCCGCCCCCGGCATGTGCAACCCGAGCGATGACACGCCGACGGTGGACGGAGCGCCTAGCCAAGACGCGATCGACAAAGACGCCCGCTCGCCCGCACAGCGCAACCACGACGCCCTCAACGCCGCGCTACGTGCGCTGCTGTGCTCGGGCACGCTGGGCCAGCACAACGGGCTGCCCGCCTCGATCATCGCCACCACCACCCTGGCCGAACTCGAAGCCGCCGCCGGACGCGCCCTGACCGGCGGCGGCACCATCCTGCCGATGAGCGACGTCATCCGTCTCGCCCGCCACGCCCGGCACTACCTGGCCATCTTCGACAACAACGGCAAAGCCCTGGCGCTGTATCACACCAAACGCCTGGCCTCCCCCGCGCAACGAATCGTGTTGTACGGCAAGGACCGCGGCTGCACCGCCCCCGGGTGTACGGTGCCCGGCTATTACAGCGAAGTCCACCACGTCACCGACTATGCGCAATGCCACACCACCGACGTCAACGACCTCACCTTCGCCTGTGGCTGCCAACACCGCATGCTCCACCCCGACGGCTGGACCACCCGCAAAAACACCAAGGGTGAAACCGAATGGATCCCCCCACCCCACCTCGACCGCGGCCAACCCCGCACCAACACCTACTGGCACCCCGAAAAACTCCTCCGCACCGGCGACGATGAAGAGGACGACGAAAGCCACGCCTAGCGTCCCGGCCGCGAGTAGCCTCACAGCCACCGATCGGGGGCAAGGAGGCGCCAGGTGTCGTATATCCTCGCCGCGCCCGAATGGTTGTCGGCTGCTGCCGAGGATCTGGCCGGGATCGGGTCCGCGGTGGACGCGGCCAACGCGACCGCGGCGAACTCCACGACGTCGCTGTTGGCGGCCGGCGCCGACGAGGTGTCGACGAGCATCGCCGGGTTGTTCGGCGCACACGGCCTGGCGTTCCACGCGATCACCGCGCAAGCGGCGCAGCTGCACGAAAAGTTCGTCCTCACCCTGCAGGCCAACGCCGGCGCGTATCTGAGCACCGAGATCGCAACGGCCGAGTCGCTGTTGGGGACCCCGCTCGTCCAGGGGGCGGCGGCGGGTACGCGGATCACGGTCCCCGGCGCGGGACCGCTGTACTACCCGAACTTCATCAGCGAGCTGCCGTATCTAGGGCAGTTGCTCTATGCGGGCAGCGTCCCGGGCCCCATTTCCGTGTCGATCCTGCAGGGGTATGACCTGCTGAACCATGCCATCGGCGAGAATTGGTTCCCCGGCACCACTTCTCAGGTGGTCAACTACCCGGCCAGCATCGGCCTCATCAGCGGGAGCCTGGCCGCTCCCGGAGTCAACGAGGCCCTCGCCATGGGGCAGCGGGCGCTCAACGACCAGATCTTCAATGCCTTCGCAAACGGCAGCGGTGCACCGGTGCGCATCGCCGCGCTGTCGGAGGGAACGCTCGTCGTCAACCGCGAATTGGCCGCCCTGGCGGCCGACCCGACCGCTCCACCGCACAGTGCCCTGCAGTTCGCCCTGTTCAACGGCCCGGAAACCGGCCTGTTCCACGTCTACCTGCCGAACGGCGTGACCGTGCCCTTCGTCGACTACACGTCGCAGGGCCTGCCGAACACCCAGTACGACGTCAGCGTGGTGTTCGGCCAGTACGACTTTTTCGGCAACCCGCCCGACCGGCCCTGGAACATCCCGGCGTGGATCAACGCGCTGGCCGGCGGGATGTACCACCACAACACCACATCGCTGGCTTCGATGTCGGACGCGGTGCAGCTGTCCAGCACGACCACTTCCCTGGGCGGCACGATCACCACCTACATGATCCCGTCACTGACCCTACCAATGTTGTTGCCGCTTCAGCAGGTTGGCGTCCCGCAACCGATCGTCGACAATCTCAACTCGTTCCTGGAACCAATCGTCAACGACGGCTATTCGTCCCTGACACCGAACGCGGGGCCGTACTTCTCCCAAGGCGTGCTGCAAGGCTTGCCCCCGCTGCCGAACCTCTTCTGGTGACGCGAATGAACTACGCGGCCAACGCCGCTCGAATGCACACGGTGACGTACGGCAGCGCCAGACCGTTCGAATTTGCCAGCGCCGGATGGGTGGCCAGCAACTGGCGCACCTGGTCAAGCGTACGGGTGCGGACCTCGGTCGGCGAGGTGATGCAGTAGCTGCGCGACGCCACCAGATCGATCAACGCTTGCGGCGTAAGGTAATTCGTCCACTCGACCTGATGACGCTCGGGCTCGGTGAACGACGCCGACAGCGACACGTCGAAGCGGCCCCGGTCACCGTCGGAGCCGATGATCTCGCCCAGCTCGCGCACCCAGCCCATCCGCTCGTCGCGGGTGTTCCACACCAGGCCGAGCCGCCCGCCCGGCCGCAGCACGCGGGCCACCTCGGGGATGGCCCGCTCGGGATCCACCCAGTGCCACGCCTGCGCGACGACCACGGCGTCAACGCTGTTGTCCTCCAACGGAATCTCTTCCGCGGTGCCCAGCAGGGCGCGGGTCTCCGGCAGCGAGGAGCGCAGCACCTCGAGCATGTCGGGAATCGGGTCGACGGCCACCACGTCCAGGCCGCGTTCCACGAGTCGGGTGGTCAGCTTGCCGGTGCCCGCGCCCAGATCCAGGACGTGGCGTGCGCCGCGCGGGATCAACCAGTCGATGGCCTCTGGTGGATAGGAGGGGCGGCCACGCTCGTAGGCGGCGGCCGCCGAGCCGAACGAGAGGGAGCGTTCCTCGCTGGAGCGGGTCACCTCGGACATGCCGAGTCCGCCAAATCGAGCGTCTTGCGGATCAACTTGCCAACGGCCTCGGACTCCACCAGGAACCCGTCGTGCCCGCAGATGGAGTCGACGACGTGCAGCTCGGAGCAGCCGGGCAGCAGCTCGGCCAGCTCCTCCTGCAGCCGCAGCGGGTAGAGCCGGTCGGAGGTGATGCCCCCGACCACCACCGGCACCGGGCAGCCGCGCAGGGCGCGCTCGACGCCGCCGCGGCCGCGGCCGACGTCGTGACTGCTCAGCGCCTCGGTCAGGACGACGTAGCTGCCGGCGTCGAAGCGGGCCAACAGCTTGTCGCCCTGGTGCTCGAGGTAGCTCTGCACGGCGTAGCGGCTGTCCGCGCCGCCCTGCTTGTCGTTGGCGAAGCGGGTGTCCAGCTCGACCTCGCCGCGGTAGGTCAGGTGTGCGAAGCGGCGGGCAATTGTCAGCCCGGCGTCCGGCGACTGCCCTGTCTCGTAGTAGTCGCCGCCGTGCCAGTTCGGGTCGGCCTTGATGGCCGCGACCTGCGTGGCCTGCGTGCCGATCTGGTCCGCGGTGGCACGAGCGCCGACCGCCAACAGCAGCCCGGCGCGCACCCGATCGGGGTGGCCGACTATCCACTCCAAAGCCCTTGCGCCGCCCATGGATCCGCCGACGACGGCGGCCACCCGGTCGATGCCCAGGGCGGCCAGCGCGGCGACGTCGGCCTCCACCTGGTCACGCACCGAGATCAGCGGAAACCTTGAGCCCCAGGGCTTTCCGTCCCGGGCCAGCGAGCTGGGGCCGGTGGAGCCGCGGCAGCCGCCGAGCACGTTGGTGGCCACCGCGCACCAGCGGTCGGTGTCGATCGGCGCTCCCGGCCCGGCCACGCCGTCCCACCAGCCGGGTGTGGGATGCCCGGGCCCGGCGGGCCCGGTGATGTGCGAATCGCCGGTGAGCGCGTGCAGCACCACCACCACGTTGTCGCGCGTCGGCGACAGCTCGCCCCAGCGCTGGACCGCGATGCAGACGTCGTCGATCACCGCACCGCTTTCGGTGGTCAGCGAGCCGATGTGGACGAGGCCGATCTCGCCTTCGGCGGGCAGCGTCTGTGTCGGGACGTCGGAGATCGTCATGTCGAAACCCCTCAGAACGCCGCCACGGCCTGCGGGTCGGCGGCCCCGACACCGATCTTGCGGGCCGCGGCGAAGCCGAGCTCCAGGTCGGCCAGGATGTCGTCGATGCCCTCGATGCCGACGGCCAGTCGCACCAGGCCGGGGGTGACGCCGGTGGACAGCTGCTCCTCGGGGCTCAGCTGGGCGTGGGTGGTCGACGCCGGGTGGATCACCAGCGAGCGCACGTCGCCGATGTTCGCGACGTGGCTGTGCAGCTGCAGCGCGTTCACGAACGCCTTGCCGGCCTCGATGCCGCCGGCCAGCTCGAACGCCAGCACGGCCCCGGTTCCCTTGGGCGCCAGCTTCTTTCCCCGCTCGTACCAGGGCGAGCTGGGCAGGCCCGCGTAGTTGACGGACACGACGCCGTCGTGTGCCTCCAAGAACTCGGCGACCCGCTGCGCGTTGGCGACGTGCCGCTCGACGCGCAGGCTGAGCGTCTCCAGTCCCTGCGCCACCAGGAACGCGTTGAACGGCGCGGCGGCTGACCCGAGGTCGCGCAGCAGCTGCACGCGGGCCTTGAGCGCGTAGGCCGGCGGCCCCAGCTCGGCGAACACCACGCCGTGATAGCTGGGGTCGGGCGTGGTGAATCCGGGGAAGCGGCCCTGCGTCCAGTCGAAGGTGCCGCCGTCGACGATCACGCCGGCGATCGCGGCGCCGTGCCCGCCCAGGTACTTGGTGGCCGAGTGCACCACGATGTCGGCGCCCTGGGTGAACGGCTGGATCAGGTAGGGCGTCGCGATGGTGTTGTCGACGATCAGCGGCACGCCGTTGGCGTGGGCGACCCCGGAAACCCCGGGGGTGTCGAGGATGTCGATCTGCGGGTTGGAGATGGTCTCACCGAAGAACGCCTTGGTGTTCGGGCGCACCGCGGCCTGCCACGAATCGAGGTCGTCGGGATCGTCGACGAAGCTGACCTCGATGCCGAGCTTCGGCAGCGAATAGTGGAACAGGTTGTAGGTGCCGCCGTAGAGCCGCGGGCTGGACACGATGTGATCTCCAGCACTCGCGAGGTTCAATATGGCGAATGTCTCAGCCGCCTGGCCGGAGGACAGGAACAGCGCGGCCACCCCGCCCTCGAGCGCGGCGATGCGTTGCTCGACGACGTCGGTGGTCGGGTTGCCGATCCGGGTGTAGATGTTGCCCGGAACCTCGAGCCCGAACAGCGCGGCGGCGTGCGTGGTGTCGTTGAAGACGTAGGACGTGGTCTGGTAGATCGGCAGGGCGCGGGCGTTGGTCGCGGGGTCGGGACTTTGGCCGGCGTGGACCTGCTTGGTCTCGAATGACCACGTTTCGTATGGCTGATGCGCGGTCGGATCTGTTTCGGGACTGGTTTCGTTGTTTTGGGAGCTCACGTGCGGTGTGCTTTCTTCTCAGAAGGGCATGAATTCGGGTATCGGGAAGTGCGCGGTCGAATTACCGACGGCAGGCAAAGCCGCAGACAAAGCCATGCGAATGAGCTTGATGAATGCGCATCACGTTTCCCCTCTAGTCAGGGGTCCGGTATGGCGGACCCGCGCTTGCCGCGCAGCCTGTGGCTACTAGACCTGGTCTTTCACCCGGGGCACCCCACCGCGGTTGGAGGGTTGCCGGCCAGCAAGCCGGGGCTTAGCGCTGGCGCTCATGACCGATGTGAAGCCTATCTCATAGCGGCTCGCCGATGCCAACAGAGATGCCAACACAGATGCCAACGCCGATGCCAACAGACCGGCTCGCCTGCGGGTCGACACCTGTCCAAACACCCTTGATAACGTGGCAACCAGAACGCTGAGAACCCATCAATGTCTGACCAATGATGCCGGGAGATGGACCGTGTGCGCCGAACAGCCGACCGTCATCTACACGCTGACCGACGAGGCGCCGCTGCTGGCGACCTACGCGTTCCTGCCGATCGTGCGAGCCTTCGCCGAGCCGGCGGGCATCAAGATCAAGACCAGTGACATCTCCGTTGCCGCTCGGATCCTCGCCGAGTTCGGCGACTACCTGACCGAAGAGCAGCGGGTGCCCGACGACCTGGCGGAACTGGGCGAGCTGACGCAGCGGCCCGACACCAACATCATCAAGCTGCCGAACGTCAGCGCCTCGGTGCCCCAGCTGATCGCCGCCGTCAAGGAGCTGCAGGGCAAGGGCTACCAGATCCCGGACTTTCCGCAGAGCCCGAAAACCGACGAGGACAAGGAAATTCGCGCCCGGTATGGCAAATGCCTGGGCAGCGCGGTGAACCCGGTTCTGCGGCAAGGCAACTCGGACCGGCGCGCGCCCAAGGCCGTCAAGGAGTACGCGCGCAGGCACCCCCACAGCATGGGGGAGTGGTCGCCCGCCTCGCGCACCCACGTCGCCACTATGCGGCACGGCGACTTCTACCACGGCGAGAAGTCGATGACGCTGGACCGCGCGCGCAACGTGAAGATGGTGCTGCGGACCAAGAGTGGGGAGACCCTCGAGCTCAAGCCGAAGGTCGAGCTGCGCGACGGCGACGTCATCGATTCCATGTTCATGAGCAAGAAGGCCCTGGTCGAGTTCTACGAGGAACAGATGCAGGACGCCTACGAGACCGGCGTGATGTTCTCGCTGCATGTCAAGGCGACCATGATGAAGGTCTCCCACCCGATCGTCTTCGGCCACGCCGTGAAGGTCTATTACAAGGAGGCGTTCGCCAAGCACCAGGAGCTGTTCGACGAGCTGGGCGTCAACGTCAACAACGGGCTGGTCGACCTCTACGACAAGATCGAATCGCTGCCGGCGACGCAGCACGAGGAGATCATCCGCGACCTGCACGCCTGCCACGAGCACCGCCCCGAGCTGGCGATGGTCGATTCGGCCAAGGGCATCACCAACTTTCATTCGCCCAGCGACGTGATCGTTGATGCGTCGATGCCGGCGATGATCCGCGCCGGCGGCAAGATGTGGGGCGCCGACGGGCGGCAGAAGGACACCAAGGCCGTCAACCCCGAGTCGACCTTCTCGCGCATCTACCAGGAGATCATCAACTTCTGTAAAACCCACGGGCAGTTCGACCCGACGACGATGGGCACCGTCCCCAACGTCGGCCTGATGGCGCAGCAGGCCGAGGAATACGGCTCGCACGACAAGACATTCGAGATCCCCGAAGACGGCGTCGCCGACATCGTCGACCTCGACACCGGGGAGGTCCTGCTGACCCAGAACGTGGAAGAAGGCGATATCTGGCGGATGCCGATCGTCACCGACGAGGCGATCCGCGACTGGGTCAAGCTGGCGGTCACCCGGGCGCGGAACTCGGGCATGACGGTGGTGTTCTGGCTGGACACCGAACGGCCGCACGAGGTGGAGCTGCGCAACAAGGTCAAGAAGTACCTCAAGGAGCACGACACCGAGGGCCTGGAAATCCAGATCATGCCGCAGGTGTGGGCCATGCGCTACACGATCGAGCGCGCGATACGCGGGCAGGACACCATCGCCGCGACCGGGAATATCTTGCGCGACTACCTAACCGACCTGTTCCCGATCCTGGAGCTGGGCACCAGCGCCAAGATGCTGTCCATCGTGCCGCTGATGTCCGGCGGCGGAATGTACGAAACCGGGGCGGGCGGTTCGGCGCCGAAGCACGTCCACCAGCTGGTCGAGGAAAATCATCTGCGCTGGGATTCCCTCGGCGAGTTCCTCGCTCTGGGAGCGTGTTTCGAAGATATCGGCATCAAGACCGACAACCCGCGCGCCAAGCTGCTCGGCAAGACGCTGGACGCGGCGATCGGCAAGCTGCTGGAGAACAACAAGAGCCCGTCGCGCAAGACCGGCGAACTCGACAACCGTGGCAGCCAGTTCTACCTGGCGCTGTACTGGGCCGGGGAACTCGCCGCGCAATCCGACGACGACGAGTTGCGCGAGCACTTCGCCGCGCTGGCCGAGGAGTTGAGCAAAAACGAGGACGCGATCGTCGCGGAACTCGCGCAGGCGCAGGGCGAGCCGGTCGACATCGGCGGCTACTATCGCCCGGACCCGGAGAAGACGACTGCAGTAATGCGGCCGAGCAAAACGTTCAACGAAGCGCTGGCAGCTTCGCAGTCCTCCCAGGGCTGAGAGCCGCGAGAAGAAGGTCGAACTCGATATGTCTGACGAATCCAAGATCAAGGTCAAGGGCCCGGTGGTCGAGCTCGACGGCGACGAGATGACCCGCGTCATCTGGAAGCTCATCAAGGACATGCTGATCCTGCCCCATCTCGACATCAACCTGGAGTACTACGACCTGGGCATGGAGCACCGCGACCGCACCGACGACCAGGTGACGATCGACGCGGCCTATGCGATCAAGAAGCACGGCGTGGGCGTCAAGTGCGCGACCATCACGCCGGACGAGGCGCGGGTTCACGAGTTCAACCTGAAGAAAATGTGGCTCTCGCCCAACGGGACCATCCGGAACATCCTGGGCGGCACCATCTTCCGCGAGCCGATCGTGATCTCCAATGTGCCGCGGCTGGTTCCGGGCTGGACCAAGCCAATCGTCATCGGCCGGCACGCTTTTGGTGACCAGTACCGCGCGACGAACTTCAAGGTCGACAGGCCCGGCACCGTCACGCTGACGTTCACGCCGGCCGACGGCAGCGAGCCCATGGTGCACGAGGTGGTGTCCATCCCCGAGGACGGCGGCGTCGTGATGGGGATGTACAACTTCAAGGACTCCATCCGCGATTTCGCGCGCGCCTCGTTCGCCTACGGCCTGAACGCCAAGTGGCCGGTGTACCTGTCCACCAAGAACACCATCCTCAAGGCCTACGACGGCATGTTCAAAGACGAGTTCCAGCGCATCTACGACGAGGAATTCAAGGAGCAGTTCGAAGCCGAGGGCCTGACCTACGAGCACCGGCTCATCGACGACATGGTGGCGGCCTGCCTCAAGTGGGAGGGCGGCTACGTGTGGGCCTGCAAGAACTACGACGGCGACGTGCAGTCCGACACCGTCGCGCAGGGCTACGGCTCGCTGGGGCTGATGACGTCCGTGCTGATGACGGCCGACGGCAAGACCGTCGAGGCCGAGGCCGCGCACGGCACCGTCACCCGCCACTTCCGGCAGTATCAGGCCGGCAAGCCGACCTCCACCAACCCGATCGCCTCGATCTTCGCCTGGACGCGGGGCCTGCAGCACCGCGGCAAGCTGGACGACACCCCCGAGGTGATCGAGTTCGCCCAGAAGCTCGAAGAGGTCGTCATCGCCACCGTCGAGGGGGGCAAGATGACCAAGGATCTCGCCATCCTCATCGGCCCCGAGCAGGAGTACCAGAACAGCGAGGAGTTCCTGAACTCCATCGCCGAGAACCTGGAAAAGGCCCTAGCCGGCTGACTCCTCGCGGCCCGCGACCGGGCAGTGCTCCTCGATGAATTCGGTGATCACCCGGGTGATGCGCTCGGGCGCCTCGAACATCGGAATGTGTCCCACGCCATCGAGCTTGGTGACTTGGTGACTGTCCTTGGGCAGCTGTTCGGTGAAATGCCGGCTGAACCGGGGGGACGGCAGGATCCGGTCCTTCTCGCAGATCACCAGATGGGCCGGGACGGCGTTCTGCGCGACCTCCCGCAGGCCGTGCAGCAACAGCGCCTTGACCAGCAGCTGGAAGTAGGCCGGGCAGTGCGCGACGTCGTCGATGCAGCCGAGCAGTTGAGCGTCGCTGACGCCGTCGGGCTTCGCGCTGATCGCGTAGGTGGCCAGTTGCCGGCTGAACGGCAGGCGCAGCACCTTGGGGCCGAACGCCCAGGCCGCCACCAGCAAGGGGATGCCCAGGACGAACTTGGCGATCACCTCGAACTTCGCCGGGGTCCAGCGCGTCCAACCGCCGGCCGGGGCGATGCCGGTGACGGTGCGCGCCCGGCCGCGGCGCTCCAGCTCGAAGGCGACCCAGCCGCCCAGCGAGTTGCCCACGATGTGGGCGGTCTTCCAGCCCAGTTCGTCCATCTGCTGCTCGACGTGGTCGGCGAGCACTTCGGACGACAGGAACCAGGTGCCGGCCTTCGGCCCGCCGTTGTGGCCGGCCATCGTCGGGGCGAAGACTTCGTAGCGGCCGGTATCGGCCAGCTGCCGCGCCACGTCCTCCCACACCGCCTGCGACAGCAAGAACGGGTGCAGCAGCAGGATCGGTTCTTTAGAACCTTCTCCGGAACCTTCTCGGAAACCTAGGTGGATCGGCGGACGGCTCCCCACGTTGCTCCCCATGGGTCCGACAGTAATGGCGGTACCGCCGGTACTGCAAACATGGCCCGGTCCGCGCGTGAAAAGATCGGGGCACCATGAGCACCGCTACCGGATCCAGCCGGCTCTTCTCCGGCGTGCAGCCCACGTCCGACTCGCTTCACCTCGGTAACGCGCTGGGCGCCATCACCCAGTGGGTGGCGCTGCAAGACGACCACGACGCGTTCTTCTGCGTCGTCGACCTGCACGCCATCACCATCCCGCAGGATCCCGAGGCGCTGCGACGGCGGACCCTGGTCACGGCCGCGCAGTACCTGGCGCTGGGTATCGACCCCGGGCGCAGCACGGTCTTCGTGCAGAGCCACGTGCCCGCGCACACGCAGTTGGCATGGGTGCTGGGGTGCTTCACCGGCTTCGGCCAGGCGTCGCGGATGACACAGTTCAAGGACAAGTCCACGCGCCAGGGCAGCGACTCGACCACGGTGGGCCTGTTCACCTACCCGGTGCTGCAGGCGGCCGACGTGCTGGCCTACGACAGCGACCTGGTGCCGGTGGGCGAGGACCAGCGCCAGCACCTCGAGCTGGCGCGCGACGTCGCGCAGCGGTTCAACAGCCGCTTCCCGGACACCTTCGTCGTCCCCGACGTGCTCATCCCCAAGGTGACCGCAAAGATCTACGACTTGGCCGACCCGACGTCGAAGATGAGCAAATCGGCGGCCACCGATGCCGGGCTGATCAACCTGCTCGACGACCCGGCGTTGTCGGCCAAGAAGATTCGCTCCGCGGTGACCGACAGTGAGCGCGAGATCCGTTACGACACCGAGGCCAAGGCGGGCGTTTCGAACCTGCTGACCATCCAGTCGGCGGTTACCGGGGTCGGGATCGACAAGCTCGTCGAGGGCTACGCCGGGCGCGGCTACGGCGACCTGAAGAAGGACACCGCGGAGGCCGTGGTCGAATTCGTGAGCCCGATCAAGGCGCGCGTCGACGAATTGATGGCCGACCGTGCCGAATTGGAGTCGGTGCTGGCGGCCGGGGCGCAGCGCGCCGAGGAGGTCGCCGGGAAAACCGTTCGGCGGGTTTACGATCGGTTGGGCTTCCTTCCGGTACGGGAATAGGGTTGCGCATGAGCGAGCCGGCCAAGCCAGGCATCCTGGATCGGCTGCGTTCCCGGTTTCGATGGCTCGACCACGTCATGCGCGCCTATCAGCGTTTCGATGAGCGCAACGGTGGGTTCTACGCCGCCGGCCTCACCTACTACACGATCTTCGCGTTATTCCCCTTGCTGATGGTGGGTTTCGCGGCGTTCGGGTTCCTGTTGGCGCGCCGGCCGCAGCTGCTTGCCACGATCGACGACCACATCCGGTCCGCGGTGACCGGCGCGCTTTCCCAACAGCTGGTCGACCTGATGAATTCGGCGATCGATGCGCGAACCTCGGTCGGCCTGATCGGGCTGGCCACCGCAGCCTGGGCGGGCGTGGGCTGGATATCGCACCTGCGCGGCGCGGTGACCGAGATGTGGTGGGACAAGCGCATCGAATCGCCGGGGTTCCTGCGCAACAAAATCTCCGACCTGCTGGCGATGGTGGGGACGTTCACCGTGGCGCTGGCCACCGTGGCGCTGAGCACGCTCGGGCACGAGGCGCCGATGGGCGCGGTGCTGAGATGGCTTGGCATACCGGAGTTTTCGGTGTTCGACTGGCTGTTCCGGCTCTTCTCGATAGTGATCTCGTTGTTCGTGTCGTGGTTGCTGTTCGCCTGGATGATCGCCCGGCTGCCACGCGAGAAGGTCGACCCGGTCGCCTCGATGCGGGCCGGCCTGCTGGCGGCCATCGGCTTCGAGGCGTTCAAGCAGGTGGCGTCGCTTTATCTGAGGGCGGTGCTGCGCAGCCCCGCCGGGGTCGCCTTCGGCCCGGTGCTGGGCCTCATGGTGTTCTCCTACGTCACCGCGTACCTGGTGCTGTTCGCGGCCGCGTGGGCCGCCACCGCGTCCGACGACCCGCGGGCCAAGCACGTCGACCCCCCGCCGCCCGCGATCATCGCCCCGCGGGTGCAGCTGGACGAGGGACTGTCCACGCGTCAGACGCTGACCGCGATGGGCCTGGGAGCCGCCGGGGCGTTGGCGTTCTCCCGGCTGGCCCGCCGGCTGTTCACGCAGGGAAAATGACCCCTGCTTTACACTCGGTACGCGAGCAGCTGCGCAGCGCGCGGTGACCTGCGTCACACGAGGAGCTACCTGTCCCATGAGTACGGGCGAATTCGAGTTCGTCATCGTTGGAGCGGGCTTCAGCGGCATCGGCGCGGCGATCCAGCTCAATCGGCTCGGCTACCAGGACATCGTCATCCTCGACCGCGAGGACGACCTGGGTGGGACCTGGCACGTCAACCGGTACCCGGGCCTGGCCGTCGACATCGCTTCCACCACCTACTCGTACTGGTTTGAACCCAACCCGTACTGGTCCCGCCTGTTCGCCCCCGGCCCCGAATTGAAGCGATACGCCGAGCACGTCGCCGACAAATACGACGTGCGCCGCTACATGCGGTTCAACACGGTCGTCGAAGGCGCGCGCTGGGACGAGGACGCGCACAGGTGGCGGGTGGAGTTGGCGGGCGGCGAAACGCTGACGGCGCGTTTCCTGATCACCGCGACCGGCTTCCTGTCGCAGCCGCGTACCCCGGACATTGCCGGCATCGAGAGTTTCGCCGGCAAGGTCATCCACACCACGGCCTGGGACGATGACTACGACCTCGAGGGCCGCCGCGCGGCAATCATCGGAACTGGGGCGACCGCGGTGCAGTTGATCCCCGTGCTGGCCGGCAAAGTCGCCGACCTGACCGTGTATCAGCGCACAGCGATCCATGTGGTTCCCAAGATCGACTTCGCGATTCCCGCGTGGCTGCAGCGGGTGTTCGCCCGGGCACCGAAGGTGCAGCGGCTCGTTCGGCATCTGACCGACTTCTTCTTCGAAATCATGATCGTGACGGGTGTGCTGCATTTCCGCACGTTCCGACGGCTGACGATCGTCGCCGCGGACCTGGCCAAGATCAGCCGGTTCGTCTCGATACGGGACAAGGAGCTGCGCCGCAAGCTGACGCCCGACTACGACTTCGGCTGTAAACGGCCCACGTGGTCCAACAGCTACTACCGCACCTTCACCGAACCGCACGTGCACTTGGAGACCAACAGCATCGAGCGGATCGAGCCCGACGGCATCGTCACCGCCGACGGGCGCAAGACCGTCATCGACACCCTGGTGCTCGCAACCGGTTTCGATTTGTGGGACGCCAACTTCCCCGCGGTCGAGATGATCGGCCGGCAGGGCCGAAACCTCGGAAAGTGGTGGCGCGAGAACAGGTTCCAGGCCTATCAGGGGATGTCCGTCCCGTACTTCCCGAACTACCTGAGCCTGGCCAGTCCGTACGGGTTCTGTGGCCTGTCGGTCTTCAACAACGTGGAGTACCAGATGCGGCACATGGACCGGCTTTTCGGTGAGTTGCAGCGGGTGGGTGCGACCGAGTTCGAGGTGACCGAGGAAGCAAACACCCGCTTCCTGGACAAGATGACCGAGCTCCTCGACGACACTATTTTCTACGCCGGCAACTGCGCCACCTCGCGGTCGTACTACTTCAACAGCAGCGGCGAAGCGAGTCTGCTGCGGCCGACGCCGACGGAAAACGCGATCGAGGAGGCGTCAAGCTTTCCGTTGAGTGACTACGCGATCCGCTAACCCGCCAACCATTCGCCGCGCACCATGACGGCGATCACCTGCCAGGCGCCGTCCAGCACAACCAGATTCGCGTCGTAACCGGCCCGCAGGGCGCCCACCCGCTCGAGGCCCAGCGCGCGCGCCGGCGTCGTCGCCGTCATTGCCACCGCGGCGGCCAGCCCCGTGTCTCCGGCGTCCGAGGCGGCCGCGTCGCGGAAGAGCCGATCCATGGTGGCGGTGCTGCCGGCGATCGTGGACGTCCCGTGCACCCGCGCGACGCCGGACACGACGTCGACCGGCACCGCGCCGAGCCGAAACGTCCCGTCGGCGCAGCCGGCCGCGGCCAGCGCGTCGGTCACCAGGGCGACGCGGTCGGGCCCCGCCGCCGCGACGACCGCGCGCGCCACCTCGGGGTGCACGTGCACGCCGTCGGCGATGAGCTCGACGGTCACCCCCGGGTCGCGCAGCAGCGCGAGCGCGGGCCCCGGTTCGCGATGGTGCAGCGGCGGCATCGCGTTGAACAGGTGGGTGGCGACCGTGGCGCCCGCGGCGATGGCCCGTTGGGTCTGCTCGTAGGTCGCATCGGTATGGCCCACGGCCACAACCACATTCGCGTCCGAGAACCGCCGGATCGCGTCGTCGGCGCCCGGCAGTTCCGGCGCCAGCGTGACCATCCGGACGGCGCCGCCGCCGGCGGCGAGCACGGCGTCGATCTCGGCGGGGTCCGGGTGGCGCATCCGGGTGGGGTCGTGCGCCCCGCACCGGGCCGGGCTCAGCCACGGCCCCTCCAGGTGGATGCCCGCGATGGTGCCCCGCTCGGTGGCCGCGGCGAGCGCGCGGACGCCGGCGATCAGCTCGGCCGGCGCGGCGGTGACCAGGCTGGCGAGCGTGCTGGTGGTGCCGTGCCGCTTATGGAAGTCCGCGGCCGCGTCGATGGCGTCGCCGTCGGTGTAGGAGGCGCCGCCGCCGCCGTGCACGTGCATGTCGACAAAGCCCGCCACCACAACGCAATTCGGGAAGTCGCGGTCGGCCGGCCCGGGCGGCGGGCCTGCGCCGCAGGCCCGGATCCGCCCGCCGGACGTCTCGAGCCATCCCGGCCGGCAGACCTGCCCGTCGAGAACCATCGTCCCCGCCGAGATCAGTCCCATCGGCCGCCGTTCTCCCAAAAGTGCCTGATGTCCTCGAGCTGGCGCCCCTTGGTTTCCGGGGCATACCGGTAGACGAAGCCGAAGGCGATCAGCGTGAGGACCACGAAAACCGCGAAAGTCCCCGCGCCGCCCAGTGAATGCAGCAACGTCAGGAAGACGGCGGCGATGATCGCGTTGCCCACCAGGTTGGAGGTGAGCATGGTGCTGGAACCGATGGAGCGCAGCCGCGTCGGGAAGCTCTCGCTGGCGTAGACCCAGCCGAGCGAACCGAAACCCGCTGTGTAGCCGAAGATGAACAGCAGGATGCCGGCGAACCCGAAGACCAGGCCGGCGCCGCCCAGGCGGCCCTGGGCGAACACGGCCATCAGGACGAGGTCGGCGGCGATCATCATGGCTATGCCGCACAACAGGATTGGGCGCCGTCCCACCCGGTCGACCAGAAGCAGCGACGTGCCGACTGCCGCCAGCCCGGCGACCTGTACCAGCGCCGGCAGGGCCAGCAGCGCGAAATTGCCCGTGAAGCCCATCGCTTCGAATATCCGGGGGCTGTAGTAGATGATCGCGTTGATGCCGGTGATCTGAATCAGGAAGCCAAGCGTGACCACGAAGACGGTGGCCCGCCGATACGGCGGTCGCAGCATCTCGGAAAAGCCGCCGCTCCCTTCGCTCAAGGCGGTTGCTATCTCGGCCAGCTCTTCGTCGGTGTTCGCGGTCGGCTCCGCGCGCAGCAGCGCGGCGCGGGCGTCGTCGACCCTGCCCTTGAGCACATACCAGCGGGCCGTGTCGGGCATCCGAATCAGCAAGGGCAGCAGCAGCATTGCGGGCAGGGCGGCCAGTCCCAGCATCCACCGCCAGGCGTGCGCGCCGGCCAGCAGGTAACCCGTCAGGTAGCCGACGACGAGTCCGCTGACGATCGCAAGCTGATAGGCCGTCAACAGCGAGCCCCGCACCGCGGCCGGTGCCGACTCCGCCACGTACACCGGCACCACCACCACCGTCACGCCGATCGTCAGGCCCAGCAGGAAGCGCGCGGCCAACAGCATCGGCAGCGAGACCGAGAACGCACCGAGAAGCGCGAACGCCGCGTAGGCGACGAGGATCGCCACCACCGATTTCTTGCGGCCGATCGCGTTGGCGAGCACGCCGGCGCCGAGCGCGCCGGCGATCTGGCCGATCACCACCATCGTCGTCAGCAGCTCCTGCTGCCGGGTGGTGAGCCCGAAGTCGTCGGTGACGAACAGCTGCGCGCCGGCGATGATCGACAAGTCGTAGCCGTAGATGACCCCGACGCTGGCGGCGGTGAGTCCGAGCGGCAGCCCCCGCCGTGGTCTCAACGGTGCTGCGGTCGGCGGTTCATTGAGCGTGCGACCATGATCAAACTAAACACGATGACGGTTCCGATCGCGGCGACACCCACCCGCACCGGCAGCGCGTCCCCTGACGGCATCAGCGGGGCGGCCTGGGCGCCTTGTCGGTCGGCCGCGCCGTCGTGCCGGGCCGGAATCAGCGACGGGTCGGGTTCGATCAGCGTGCCGACCTGGGTGCCCTGCGGCGTGGAAAACCCGTAGTCCAGCAGGTGCGCCGCCTGCTCCCACGGCGCGATCGGCTGCCGCGTCCCGTGCAGCAGCACCGCCACCAGCCGGCGCCCGTCGTGGTTGGCCGCGCCCACGAACGTCTGCCCGGCGTCGTCGGTGTAGCCGGTCTTGCCGCCCAGCGCGCCCGGGTACTTGTAGAGCAGCTGGTTGTCGTTTTCCAGCTCGTAGCCGGGGTGGTCGCCGTGGCCGGGGAAGTTGAAGGTCCGGGTCGCGACGATGTCGGCGAAGGTGGGGTTCTGCCAGGCATAGCGGTAGAACAGGCCGATGTCGTAGGCCGACGTGCTCATGCCGGGGCCGTCCAGCCCGGACGGGGTCGCCACCCGGGTGTCGCGGCCGCCTAGCTTGGCGGCCAGCACGTTGATCTTGTCCAGCGCCTGTTGCATCCCGCCCAGCTGCACCGCCAGCGCGTGCGCCGCGTCGTTGCCGGAGTGCATCAACAGGCCGTGGAGCAACTGATTGACGGTGAACACGCCGCCCTCGGTCACGCCGACCTTGGTGCCCTCGGCGGCCGCGTCGTCGGCGGTGCCCTCGACGGACTTGTTCAGCGGAAGCGCGTTGATGGACGCCATGGCGACCAGCACCTTGATGATGCTGGCGGGGCGGTGCCGGCCGTGCGGGTCCTTGGCGGCGATGACGGCGCCGCTGTCCAGGTCCGCCACCAGCCACGCGTCGGCCGACACGTCGCCGGGCAGCGGCGGCGTCCCGGGTGCCGCGACGACGCCGCAGCCGCCCAGCGCCTCGCCGCCGACCGGCTTGGGGGGCACCGCCAGCGGGATCGGCGGGTCACCGGCGGCCGGGACCTCCGAGGAGTCCACCGCGGGCGGGGTGTTGACCTGGTACGGGCAATTCGGCGGCCCGGCGTTGGGGCCGGGGGCCGGTTCGGCGGACGCGAGCGGTGCCGCCATCGGGGCGGCGGCCAAGAAAACCACCGCTGCCAGGCACGACGCGGAACGTAACAGGGTCATTGTGTGAGCAGACTAGGCGATCGGACACCGAATTCCCGGGAGCCGCGCTGTGACTGATGGGGCGGATGTTACAAAGCCGCCCGGGTGCGCGGGCGCCGCGCCGGCCCAGTACGCTGACACCATTCAAAGCAACGGGTTTTGGTCTCGCACATGGTCCGGGCGCCGGCGCGACGGCGACGGTCCGCGGTCGCTGGAGCAACTGCTCAAGCAGGTCGAGAAGGGCACCCAGGTTCGCAGTTCCGGGCACGAGCGAATCCTGGAAGAGCTGAAGTCGCATCGCGACAGCGCGGAGGGCGCCGACCTGAAGTCCGCGCTGACCTGGCTGTGCAACGCGCAGACCCGCCTGGGCAGCGATCCGACCACGGCCCATTCCCGCGAGGTACTGCTGGCCGCGTACGAGGTCAAGCGGGTCCTCGCTACAGCCGGCCCGACTCCTCGCTGAGCACGCCGCGCAGGGTGGCCTCGATGGTGTCGAACTCGGGTTGGCCGCTGATCAACGGCGGCGCCAGCAAGATGACCGAATCGCCGCGGTCGTCGGTGCGGCAGTACATCCCTGCCTCGAACAGCGCCGCGGACACCCGAGGCAGCAGCGCCCCGCGTTCGTCGTCGGTGAAGGTGTGCTTGGTCGCCTTGTCCTTGACCAGTTCGACGCTGTAGAAATACCCCTCGCCGCGCACGTCGCCGACGATCGGCAGGTCGTAGAGCTTCTCCAGGGTGGCGCGGAAACTCGGCGCGTTGTGTTTGACGCGCTCGTTGAGCCCCTCGCGCTCGAAGATGTCGAGGTTGGCCAGCGCCACCGCCGCCGACACCGGGTGCCCGCCGAACGTATAGCCGTGCGGGAACATGGTTTTGGCGTCGTTGAACGGCTCGAACAACCGCTCGCTGGCGATCATCGCGCCCAGCGGCGAGTAGCCCGACGTCAGCCCCTTGGCGCAGGTGATCATGTCGGGCACGTAGCCGAGGTCTCCGATGTCTGATGAGCAGGCGAACATCGACCCGATCCGCCCGAAGGCGCAGATCACCTCGTCGGAGACCAGGAGCACGTCGTAGGAGTCGCAGATCTCGCGCACCCGCTCGAAATAGCCTGGGGGAGGCGGGATCGAGCCGCCCGCGTTCTGCACCGGCTCCAGGAACACCGCCGCGACGGTCTGCGGTCCCTCGAACTCGATCGCCTCGGCGATCCGGTCGGCGGCCCAGCGCCCGAAGGCCTTGGAGTCGTGGGCAAACGGCGCGGGCGCGCGGTAGAAGTTCGTGTTCGGCACCCGGAAGCCGCCCGGGGTCACCGGCTCGAACGGCGCCTTGTACTTGGGCAGGCCGGTGATCGCCAGCGCGCCCTGAGTGGTGCCGTGGTAGGCGACCGCCCGCGAAATCACCTTGTGCTTACCGGGTTTTCCGGTCAGCTTGAAGTACTGCTTGGCCACCTTCCAGGCGGTCTCGACGGCCTCGGTGCCGCCGGTGGTGAAGAAGATCCGGTTCAGGTCGCCCGGGGCGTAGCGCGCGAGGCGCTCGGCGAGCTCGACCGCGGGCGGGGTGGCGTAGCCCCACAGTGGGAAGTACGCCAGCGTGCTCGCCTGCCGGGCCGCGACCTCGGCGAGTTCGGCGCGCCCGTGGCCGACCTGCACGGTGAACAGCCCGGACAGCGCGTCGAGGTAGCCCCTGCCGCGGTCGTCGAAGATCCTGACGCCCTCGCCGCGGGTGATGACCGGCGGCGCGATGCCGGGGCCGTGCCGGGCGAAGTGCAGCCACAGGTTGTCAGTCATCTCGTCCGCGAGCGTAGCGTCGCGGTTGTGACCTCCGCAGCGCAGCAGGTCGGCGAGTTCGAGGCCCTGCGACCGCATCTCATGTCGGTCGCCTACCGGCTGACCGGCACGGTGGCCGACGCCGAGGACATCGTGCAGGACGCCTGGCTGCGCTGGGACAAGCACGACAGCGAGGTCAACGACCTGCGGGCCTGGCTGACCACCGTGGTGAGCCGGCTCGGCCTGGACCGGTTGCGGTCGGCCGCGCACCGCCGCGAGACCTACACCGGCAATTGGCTGCCCGAGCCGGTGGTCACCGGCTTCGACGGGGCGGACCCGCTGTCCGCGGTGGTGGCCGGCGAGGACGCCCGGTTCGCGGCGATGGTCGTGCTCGAGCGCCTGTCGCCCGATCAGCGGGTCGCGTTCGTGCTGCACGACGGATTCGCCGTGCCCTTCTCGGAAGTGGCCGAGGTGCTCGGCACCAGCGAGGCCGCCGCGCGCCAGCTGGCGTCACGGGCCCGCAAAGCCGTGACCGCTGAACCGGCCCCAATATCCGGGGCGCCCGATCCCACGCACAACGAGGTGGTCGGCCGGCTGATGGCGGCCATCGCCGCCGGCGACCTGGAGGCCGTCGTCTCGCTGCTGCATCCGGGCGTGACGTTCACCGGCGATTCAAATGGCAAGGCGCCCACCGCCGTTCATGTCATTCAGGGATCGGACAAGGTGGCCCGGTTCATCTTCGGCCTGGCCCGCCGCTACGGCGACGCGTTCTTCACGGCGAATCAGCTGGCGCTGGTCAACGGCGAGCTGGGCGCCTACACCGCGGGCAGCCCCGGCGACGACGGGCACTGGGAGATGCGGCCGCGGATCCTGGCGATGACAGTGCGCGACGGAAAGGTCTGCGCGCTGTGGGATATCGCCAACCCCGACAAGTTCACCGGCTCTCCGCTGCGGGAGCTGCCTCACTAGCCCACGGGATGCGGCACGCGTCACCGGAATTGAAGCCCTGCTCGGTGATGCCCAGCGCCGAGTTCACCCGCGCCCGCATGTTCTCCAAGCCGATCTGGTACGTCAGCTCGAACACGCCGGCGTCGCCGAAGCGGGCGCGCAGGTCGGCGACCTGCTCGTCGGTGACGGTGTGCGGGTCGGCCGTCATCGCGTCGGCGTAGGCGATGGCCGCGCGCTCGTCGTCGCTGAATGCCGGTGAGGTGGCGTAATTGTCGATCTCCTTGAGGCGCTCCATGTCGAGGCCGTCCAGGCGCTGCAGCATGGAGCCGAAGTCGACGCACCACGAGCAGCCAATCTGCCGCGCGGTCCAGTACACCGCGAGCTCGCGCACGCTGACCGGAAGCGTCTTCGACGCCCGGTCGACCATCGTTTCGTGCACGGCGCCGGCGATCATCAACCTGCGGTGGTGCGCCGACACGGCGAACGGCTCGGGGACCTGGCCGTAGCGCCGCTTGGCCACCCGGTACATGGCCCGGGTCAGCAGCCCGGCCCGGTTGGGTGGCAGGGGTTCGATGCGGGTTTTCTGTGTCATACCCCTCTGACGGGGTGGGGTGCGAAAGTGTGACACATACCTGCGGTATGCGGCTACTGTCTCGACCGGGGTAGCGATTGGAAGTTGACGATGACCGCGCTGTTTAGCCGGTGGTGGCGGGCCGACCAGTACGACTGGCTCTCCGGTTACCTTGCGTCGCGGGGCGTCAGCGGTGCCACCCGGGCCGGGCTGGCATTCATTTCGGCGTCGATGGTGCTGTGCCTGATCGCGCTGCTGGCCGGCTCGGACGGTCCCCGTGGGGCGGTTCCGGTGGCGATGATGTGGGCCGCCGCCGGCGGCGGGGTGGCGGGGGTGGTGCTGTGGGCCTGGCGCTGGCCCACGCGCACCCAGTCACTCATTTTCGCCATCACCTGCAATACGGCCGTCGCCCTCGCGTGCCTCGCCCACCCGAACCCACTGGCCGCGCTGATCGGGTGCGTTGCCTTCGCGACCTTCGGCGCCTACATGGCGTTCTTTCACACGATGGGTTTCGTGCTGTACAACTTCGCGGTGGCCGCCGCCGTCGGCTCCTGGGAGGCGCTGTCGCTGGCCAGGTCCGGACATCCCAGCCTCGCGGGGGTGGACCTGTGGCTGGTGATCGAGGTCAACATCGCCCTCCCGGTGGCTATTCTCATCCTGGTGCGCGCCCTGGCCGGGGACCTGCTGCGCGCCGACCGCGATCCGTTGACGGGCCTGCTCAACAGGCGCGCGTTCGCGCACGAGGCGCTGGGGATGATGTTGGCCCGCCGGGGCATCGACTCCCACCTCGTGGTCATGCTGATCGACCTCGACCACTTCAAGGCTCTCAATGACAGGTCCGGCCACGCCGCGGGGGACCACGCGCTGGTCCAGGTCGCCCAGGCGCTGCTGGCCGCCGCCGACGACCAGGCGGTGGTGGCGCGCAGTGGCGGCGAGGAATTTCTGTTGGCCGGGACGTCCGCGGGCTGCAACGCCGAGTCGTTGGCCGCGCGGATGTGCCGGGCCATCGCGGCCTCGGCCGCGGGGGTGACCGCGAGCATCGGCACCGCCTGCGCCCGCCTGGACGACGCCGCTGACGACCCCCAAGCGCTGCTGAAGGAGTTGATCAGCGCCTCGGACGCCGCGATGTATCGGGCTAAACGGTTGGGCGGCAACCGAAGTCATCACCACGAGCTCTGCTGACCCCTGGGCACCGACCGTCGGCCCACTCCGCGTGGTCGAGGTGGTTTCCCGCTAAGAGGTCCGGGTACCCGATTTCGACCCCGCCGGCCAGCCGGTGCGGCAGGGTTCGAGAGGGTGAGGAGACAGTGATGACCTCTCAAAATGATCAGGAATCAGAAAACACGCGCCTGGAGCACTTCGACGATCCCGAATTGGGCAGCGGCGCACGCGACACCGGTTCGGATACCCCGGAGCATGGCACCGGGGACCGTCCAGTCGGAACTGTGGACGAAGACGCCAACCCGCCGATGAGCGATCCGAGCGCGCCGGACACCTACAGCGGCACCGGGGAGTTACCTCCGCAGGACACGGGGAGTGCCGTCCCGCCGTACGAGGGACGCCAATAGGGCGCCGCGGTCGACGCCGCGGCGAAAACAAGCCCCGAGTCGCGGCGCCCTAGCGCGAGAACATGGTCGCGCGCTTGACCTCCTGGATCGCCTTGGTCACCTCGATGCCCCGTGGGCAGGATTCGGTGCAGTTGAACGTGGTCCGGCAGCGCCACACGCCGTCGACCTCGTTGAGGATGTCGAGGCGCTCGGCGGCGGCCTCGTCACGGCTGTCGAAGATGAAGCGGTGCGCGTTGACGATCGCCGCCGGGCCGTAGTAGCTGCCCTCGTGCCAGAACACGGGACAGCTGGTGGTGCAGCACGCGCACAGGATGCACTTGGTGGTGTCGTCATAGCGGGCGCGGTCGGTCGGGCTCTGGATGCGTTCCCGCGTCGGGGGGTTGCCGGTGGTGATCAGGTACGGCTTCACGGCACGGTAGGCGTCGAAGAACGGCTCCATGTCGACGACGAGGTCCTTTTCCACCGGCAGCCCGCGGATCGGTTCGACCGTGATGGTCAGGGATTTCCCCGGTTTGTCGGGCAGCAGGTCGCGCATCAGCACCTTGCAGGCCAGCCGGTTGACGCCGTTGATGCGCATGGCGTCGGAGCCGCACACGCCGTGCGCGCAGGACCGGCGGAAGGTCAGCGTCCCGTCCAGGTAGCTCTTGATGTAGATCAGTAGGTTGAGCATCCGGTCGCTGGGCAGGCAGGGAACCCGAAAGCTTTGCCAGCCACCGGTTTTCGCGAAGGCGTCGGGCTGGTCGGGGTTGAACCGGGCGATCTTCACGGTCACCATCACCGCGCCCTGCGGCACCGGCGGCAGGGGCGGCTCCAAAGTCTCGACCTCTGTTTCGGCCGTCATCAGTACTTCCGTTCCTTGGGTTCGTAGCGGGTCTGCACCACGGGCTTGAAATCCAGCGCGATGTCGCTGAGCAGGTCGGTGCCCTGCTTATCGGCCCCAATTTCCTTGTAGGCCATCGTGTGGCGCATGTAGTTGACGTCGTCTCGGTTCGGGTAGTCCTCGCGGGCGTGGCCGCCGCGGGACTCCTTGCGATTCAGGGCGCCGACCACGGTGACCTCGGCCAGCTCCAGCAGGAAGCCGAGCTCGATGGCCTCCAGCAGGTCGCTGTTGTAGCGCTTCCCCTTGTCGTGCACGGTTATTCGCGAGTAGCGCTCCTTCAGCGCGTGGATGTCGGTGAGCGCCTGCTTGAGCGTCTCCTCGGTGCGGAACACCGCGGCGTTGTTGTCCATCGACTGCTGCAGCGCGCCGCGGATGTCGGCGACGCGCTCGTTGCCGTGCTCGGAGAGGATGTCGGCCACCCACCCGACGACCATCGCCTCCGGCTCCGGCGGCATGTCGACGAAGTCGTGCCCCCGCGCGTAGCCCACCGCGGCGATGCCGGCCCGGCGGCCGAACACGTTGATGTCCAGCAGCGAATTGGTGCCCAGCCGGTTGGCGCCGTGCACCGACACGCACGCGCACTCGCCGGCCGCGTACAGCCCCGGGACGGTGGAGGTGTTGTCCCGCAACACCTGTCCCGTGACGGTCGTCGGGATGCCGCCCATCACGTAGTGACACGTCGGGTAGACGGGCACCAGCTCGTGCACCGGGTCCACGCCCAGATACGTCCGGGCGAACTCGGTGATGTCGGGCAGTTTGGACTCCAGCACGTCCTCGCCCAGGTGACGGACGTCGATGTACACGTAGTCCTTGTGCGGGCCGGCGCCGCGGCCCTCCAGGACCTCCAGCACCATCGAGCGGGCGACGATGTCGCGCGGCGCCAGGTCGACGATCGTCGGCGCATAGCGCTCCATGAACCGCTCGCCCTCGCCGTTGAGCAGCCGACCCCCCTCGCCGCGCACGGCCTCGGAGATCAGGATCCCCAGCCCGGCCAGCCCGGTCGGGTGGAACTGGTGAAACTCCATGTCCTCCAAGGGAAGTCCCTTGCGGAAGACGATGCCGATGCCGTCGCCGGTCAGCGTGTGCGCGTTGGAGGTCGTCTTGTACATGCGGCCCGACCCGCCGGTGGCGATGACGACGGCCTTGGCGTGGAAGACGTGGATCTCGCCCGTCGCGAGCTCGTAGGCGACCACGCCGGTGGCCACCGGCCCGGTCGGGGTCTGGGTGAGCACCAGGTCCAGCGCGTAGAACTCGTTGAAGAACTGCACGTCGTGCTTCACGCAGTTCTGGTACAGCGTCTGCAGGATCATGTGGCCGGTCCGGTCGGCGGCGTAGCAGGCCCGGCGCACCGGGGCCTTGCCGTGGTCGCGGGTGTGCCCGCCGAAGCGGCGCTGGTCGATGCGGCCCTCGGGGGTGCGGTTGAAAGGCATCCCCATCTTCTCCAGGTCGAGCACCGCGTCGATGGCTTCCTTGCACATGATCTCCACGGCGTCCTGGTCGGCGAGGTAGTCGCCGCCCTTGACGGTGTCGAACGTGTGCCACTCCCAGTTGTCGTCCTCGACGTTGGCCAGCGCCGCGCACATGCCGCCCTGGGCGGCGCCGGTGTGGCTGCGGGTCGGGTAGAGCTTGGTCAGCACCGCGGTCCGCACCCGCGGCCCCGCCTCGACGGCCGCACGCATCCCGGCACCGCCCGCGCCGACGATCACCACGTCGTATCGGTGTTGCTGGATCACGGCCGCTCGCCTCCCTCGATCACGAGATGTTCGGGTCGAATGTCACCAGCACGTAGGTGCCTAGCACCAACGTGAACCCCATCGACAACAGCAGCAGGCTATTGAGCCAAAACCGGGTGGAGTCCTTGCGGCTGTAGTCGTCGATGATGGTGCGCAGCCCGTTGCCGCCGTGCAGCTGCGCCAGCCACAACAGCGCCATGTCCCACATCTGCCAGAACGGCGAATGCCACCGCTGGGCCACGTAGTTGAAGTCGATGCGGTACACGCCGTCGTCCCACATCAGCATGATGAACAGGTGCCCGATGGCCAGGAACACCAGCGCGATCCCGGAGAACCGCATGAACAGCCACGCGAACTTCTCGAAGTTGGGGATGCCGGCGCGCCGCCGCGGGGAGCGGGGATTGTCCAGGCTGGCGGGACGGTCGTAGAAGCGCTGTTTGACCGGCGCCGTCTGGCCGCGCCCGAGCTGGAGGTCGGGGCTGCTCATCGCAGGTGCTCCGCGATGTGGATGCCGGTCACCACGCCGGCGGGCACCATCAGCAGCAAAAAGACGACGATGACGATCAGGAACATCAGCCGCTGGTAACGGGGCCCCTGCGACCAGAAGTCGATCAGGATGACCCGGATGCCGTTCAGCCCGTGGAACAGCACCGCGGCGATCAGGCCGTACTCCATCAGGCCGACGATCGGGGTCTTGTAGTCGCCGACCACCGCGTTGTAGGTCTGCGGGCTCACCCGCAGCATCGCGGCGTCCAGCACGTGGACGAACAGGAAGAAGAAGATCGTCGCGCCGCTGATGCGGTGCAGCACCCACGCCCACATGCCGGGGTCGCCCCGATACAGGGTCCGGGGTGGTCGCCGCTTGCGCGCGGCGGCAGTGCTCACCAAGTCCCCACCGCCTTATGAACAGTTAGCCGGACAAGTCAGCCTAACCCTGCCAGCTGGCAGGCCGGACCGTACAGCCGCCAGGCGAAGTGTCGTGTCAGAGTTAGTCTGGCTGTCTTGTATCGGCCCGTAGGCGAGCGGAGTGGGTATGCCTGATGTCGATTGGAAAGCGCTGCGCGACAACGCGATCCGGGCCGCGGCGGGGGCCTACGCACCCTACTCGCGGTTCGCCGTGGGAGCGGCCGCGCTGGTCGACGACGGCCGAGTGATCACCGGGTGCAATGTGGAGAACATCTCATATGGCCTTGGTCTCTGTGCCGAGTGCGGTGTGGTGAGTGCCCTGCACGCCACCGGCGGCGGCCGGCTGGTCGCGCTGGCGTGCGTGGACGCCCGGGGGGCCACCCTGATGCCGTGCGGGCGATGCCGTCAGCTGTTGCTCGAGCACGGCGGGCCGGAGCTGCTGATCGACCATCCCGCCGGGCCGCGCCGCCTCGGCGAGCTGCTGCCCGACGCCTTCACCGCGGACCTGCCCCGGGAACTGCCTTGAGCGACATCACATTTGACGGGGCAATTGACGGAGCCTTCGACGCGCCGACGGTGATCCGGACCAAACGCGACGGCGGGCGGCTGTCCGACGCCGCCATAGACTGGGTGATCGACGCGTACACGCACGGCCGCGTCGCCGACGAGCAGATGTCGGCGCTGCTGATGGCGATCGTGTGGCGCGGCATGGACCGCGGCGAGATTGCCAGGTGGACGGCGGCCATGCTGGCCTCCGGCGCGCGGCTGGACTTCCGCGACCTGGGCGTCCCGACCGTCGACAAGCACTCGACCGGCGGCGTCGGGGACAAGATCACCCTGCCGTTGGTGCCCGTCGTCGCCGCCTGCGGGGCCGCCGTGCCCCAGGCGTCGGGCCGCGGGCTCGGGCACACCGGCGGCACCCTGGACAAGCTGGAATCCATCGCCGGGTTCACCGCGCAGTTGTCCACCGGGCGGATCGCAGAACAGCTCCGCGACGTCGGCGCCGCCATCTTCGCCGCCGGCGAGCTGGCCCCGGCCGACGCCAAGCTGTACGCGCTGCGCGACGTCACCGGCACCGTCGAGTCGCTGCCGCTGATCGCCAGCTCGGTGATGAGCAAGAAGCTGGCCGAGGGCGCGGGCGCGCTGGTGCTCGACGTGAAGGTGGGATCCGGGGCGCTGATGAGCTCGGAGGCGGCCAGCCGGGAGCTGGCGCACACCATGGTCGAGCTGGGCGCGGCGCACGGGGTGCCCACCCGCGCGCTGCTGACGGACATGAACCGCCCGCTGGGCTCGACGGTCGGCAACGCGCTCGAGGTCACCGAGTCGCTGGAAGTGCTGGCCGGCGGCGGGCCGCCCGACGTGGTGGAGCTGACGCTGCGGCTGGCCGCCGAGATGCTCGACCTCGCCGGCCTCGGCGAGGTCGACCCCGCCCGCACGCTGCGCGACGGCACCGCAATGGACCGCTTTCGCCGGCTCGTCGCGGCCCAGGGCGGCGACTTGTCGGTACCGTTGCCGATCGGTTCGTGTTCCGAGACCGTGACCGCTCACCGGGGCGGCACAATGGGCGATATCGACGCGATGGCAGTGGGGCTGGCAAGTTGGCGGCTCGGCGCGGGCAGGTCCCGTCCGGGCCATCCGGTGCAGTTGGGGGCGGGAATCAGGATCCACCGCCGCCCCCGGGAGCCCGTCGCGGCCGGCGAGCCGCTGTTCACCCTCTACACCGATACCCCCGAACGCTTCGATGCCGCGCTGGCCGAGCTGGCCGGCGGCTACAGCGTCGAGGACACGCCGCCGATTTCCCGGCCGCTGATCATCGATCGGATCGCCCAGTGATCGAACTGAACCAGATCAAAAAGGCGCCGAAGGCCCTGCTGCACGATCACCTCGACGGCGGCTTGCGGCCGTCGACGGTGATCGACATCGCCGGCCAGACCGGCTACGACGGGCTGCCCGCCACCGACGTCGACGAACTGGCGAAGTGGTTTCGCACCCGCTCGCACAGCGGCTCGCTGGAGCGCTACCTGGAGCCGTTCTCGCACACCGTGGCGGTGATGCAGACCCCCGACGCCCTGTACCGCGTCGCCTACGAATGCGTGGAGGACCTGGCCGAGGACTCCGTCGTCTACGCCGAGGTGCGGTTCGCCCCCGAACTGCACATCGACCGCGGGCTGTCCTTCGACGAGATCGTCGACGCCGTGCTGGCGGGATTCGCCGCCGGCGAGAAGGCCTGCGCGGCGGCGGGCCGGCAGATCAAGGTGCGGCTGCTGGTCACCGCGATGCGCCACGCCGCGGTGTCCCGCGAGATCGCCGAGCTGGCAATCCGGTTCCGGGACAAGGGCGTGGTGGGATTCGACATCGCCGGCGCCGAGGCCGGCAACCCGCCGACCCGGCACCTGGACGCCTTCGAGTACATGCGAGACCACAACGCGCGCTTCACCATTCACGCCGGTGAGGCGTTCGGGCTGCCGTCCATCCACGAGGCGATCGCGTTCTGCGGCGCCGACCGGCTCGGCCACGGGGTGCGCATCGTCGACGACATCGAGGTCCTCGACGACGGCCGCGTCCGGCTGGGTCAGCAGGCATCCATCCTGAGGGACAAGCGAATTCCGCTGGAGCTGTGCCCCAGCTCGAACGTGCAGACCGGCGCCGTCAACAGCATCGCCGAGCACCCGTTCGATCTGCTGGCCCGCACCCGTTTCCGGGTCACCGTCAACACCGACAACCGGCTGATGAGCGACACCTCGATGAGCCTCGAAATGTCGAGGCTCATCGAGGCTTTCGGTTATGGATGGAGTGATCTGGAGCGGTTCACCATCAACGCGATGAAGTCCGCGTTCATCCCCTTCGACGAGCGACTGGCGATCATCGACGAGGTGATCAAGCCACGGTACGCGGTGTTGATCGGCTAGCCGCGCCTAGCGCGGCAACCCGGTGCGGTGACGACGGCCCGTCACGGCCTCCCAGATCGCGATCAGGACGACGGCGGCGGCGACTCCGATGAAGAACGGGATCCACGCGATTCCGCCGTTGGCGTTGTGGTATCCGAACTGCGCGGCCACGGCCGAGCCGATCAGACCACCGACGGCGCCGATGACGACCGTCATGATCATGCCGATGTTCTGTTTGCCCGGCATAACCAGGCGCGCCACCAAACCGATGACCGCGCCCACGATGATGGCCAGGATGATTGATCCGATCATTGCAGCTCCTGTTGTCTTTACGGCGCCCCTTGCGGGCACCGCCTTGGAATGCGGGTTCCCCGAACCACCCGGCTTGTAACACAATTCGGTTCGGCGCCCTGAGGCTGTGGGCTACACCGACAGCGGATCGACTGTGATGCCGATCGCCCGCACGGTGCTGGCCAGGTGGGTCCGCACGGCGCTCAGCGCGCCCGGCAGGTCGCCGTCGCGCAGCGTCTCGGCGATGACGCGGTGCTCGTCCATGATCGTCGTCGTCCGCGCGGGGTCGCCGAGCGCCGATTCGCCGATCATGCGCATCTGGCGGTCCCGCAGCGACGAGTAGAACCCGGACAGGATGGGATTGCCGGATTCCTCCAGCGTGACCGTGTGAAAGGCGCGGTCGGCGTCCAGGAATTCCCGCCAGTCGCCGGCGGTGGCGGCGTCGCGTTGCCGCTTCAGCTCACCCGACAGCCGTTCGTACACCGCGGCGCGGGCGGCGGGGCCGCGCCCCACCACCTTCGTCGTCGCGAACTGTTCCAAGATCAGCCGCGCCTCGATCACGGAACGGGCCTCGTCGGGCGACACCGGGACGACCAGGGCGCCGCGCTGCGGAAACAACCGCAGCAGCCCTTCGGCCTCCAGCCGGAGGAACGCCTCGCGGACGGGGGTCCGGGACATGCCCAGCGCCGCGGCGACGTCGCCCTCGCTGATCAACTCCCCGCCGGGAAACTGGCCGGTGAGCACCTGCGCCTTGACGTACTGAAGGGCGCGGTCCTTGGCCGTGCCGGCGCGCGGGTTGGTGACAGCCACCATGCCTTCCTTCAGGCCTTCCTTGAGGCCTTTCTTGCAGCTAAGTCGTATCCCAGATGTGTCCCATGAAGGTACACCAAACGAAGGCCGCGGCACTTCGGTTGACTACTGAGATGGTTGACTGCTGAGATACAAGAGAGATACGTTATAGGTACAAGACGCACCCTAGCTGAAGGACTTCTGCCATGTCGACCTTGGGAACAGACCAATCGGTGGTCCCAAACCTGGACCCGACCGTCCCCGCGCCCATGACCAATGTCGCCGAGTTCGGCTTCGAGGGCCGGTTCGAAGACTGGGCCGACGACGCCTGTTATTTCGAGTACTCGAAGGCCGCCAACCCGATCGGGTCCGGACATGCCCCGCAGGTTCCGATTACCCGCTTCGGTCCGGAGGTCTACCTCGATCGGCCGACGGGCGTGTTCCCGCTGGACCTGTCGGGGCAGCTCGGCATCGAGACCGGGCCGGCGACCAGCCCCGCCCTGCTGGCCAACTTCGTCCACATCCGCGCCGGTGAGCAGATCGACGCCTCCCCGAACGCCACCTCGCAGCTGTACTACGTCCTGTACGGGCGGGGCTTCGCGGCGATCAACGGCCGGCTCGTCAAGTGGGAGAAGGGTGACTTCCTGACGCTGCCCGCGGGCAACGAGTCGGTGTTCTACGCCGACGCCGAGACGGTCATGTACTGGGTGCACGACGAGCCGCTGCTGCGCTACCTCGGCGTGACGGCCACCCAGCCGCGGTTCCGTCCCACCAAGTTCTGCCGGTCCGACGCGGTGGCCAAGCTGGAGGAGATCGCCGCCCGCCCGGGCGCCAACGAAAAGAGCCGGGTCAGCGTGCTGCTGGCCAACGCCAACCAGGAGCAGACGATGACCATCACCCACGTGCTGTGGGCGATGTTCGGCGTGCTGCCTCCGCAGCAGGAGCAGCGCCCACACCGGCACCAGTCCGTCGCGCTGGACCTGATCCTCGACGCACCACCCAGCGGCTGCTACACCCTGCTGGGCACCCGCCTGGACGAGCGCGGCGACATCGTCGACCCGATCCGGGTGGACTGGCAGGCCGGAGGCGCCTTCACCACCCCGCCGGGCATGTGGCACGCCCACTACAACGAGACGGACACGCCCGCCCACCTGATCCCGATCCAGGACGCCGGGCTGCAGACCCACCTGCGCAGCCTGGACATCAAGTTCACCCAGCGCCGGGATCTGGTCGCCGGCTAGAGTCCATGCGGCCTCGATGCAGCCTCGTCGTTTGACGAATAGGGTGGCTGGACATGAAGCTGCCGCTGCTGGGACCCGTGTCGCTGACGGGCTTCCAGAACGCCTGGTTCTTCCTGTTCCTGCTGGCCGTGGCGCTGCTCATCGGGATCTACGTCGTGGTGCAGTTCGCGCGCCGGCGCCGGGTGCTGCGGTTCGCCAACATGGAGGTGCTGGAGCGGGTCGCGCCGCTGCGCTCCGGGCGGTGGCGACACGTGCCGACGATCCTGCTCGCCGCGTCGCTGTTCCTGTTGACCACCGCCATGGCCGGGCCGACGTCGGACATCCGGATCCCGCTCAACCGCGCGGTCGTGGTGCTGGTCATCGACGTCTCGGAATCCATGGCGTCCACCGACGTCGCCCCCAACCGGCTGGCCGCCGCGCAGGAGGCCGGCAAGAAATTCGCCGATGAGCTGACGCCGGCCATCAACCTGGGCCTGGTGGAATTCGCTGCCAACGCCTCGTTGCTTGTGTCGCCGACCCCGCAGCACGAGGCGACCC
>NZ_LZKK01000307.1 GCF_001672815.1 Mycobacterium sp. E796
GGTCGCGGGCCAGTCAGAGCACCTTTCCTGGATGGTTTCCCGAATAAGAGATGTGAGTGTCATGGACTTTTTAGCGCTGCCCCCCGAGGTCACCTCAGCGCTCGTGCATTCGGGTCCAGGGGTGGGATCGCTGATCGAGGCGTCCGCCGCCTGGCAGCGCATCGGCAACGAGTTGGACAGCTCGGTCAGCACCTATACGTCGGCGCTGTCCTCGCTAATGGACGCGTGGGACGGCCCATCGGCCGCGGCGATGGTTCAGGCCGTCCAGCCCTACATCACCTGGCTGCGGGACACCGCCCAGCAGGCCGACCAGCTGGCCTCCTCGACGCAGGCCGCCGCGGCCGCGTTCAACTCTGCGCAGTCGGCGGTGGTCCCGGTCGCGACGGTGACCGCCAACCGGACGCGGCTGGCGCAGCTGATCGCCACCAACCGGTTCGGCGCCAACCTGCCGGCCATCGCCGCGACCGAAGAGCAGTACCAGGCCATCTGGGCGAACAACTCGGCGGCGCTGACGCGATATCAGGCGGCCGCGGCGCAGGCGCTCGACCTGCAGCAGTTCACCACCCCGCCGGCGATCACCGACCCGGCCGGAACGGCCGCGCAGGCCGCCGCGACGTCCGCCGCCGCCGCCACGCCGGCGGCAACGACCCCGCTGGGGGAGCTCCTGACGAACATCCTCAGCACCCCATTCGGCTTCGACCCCAACGCCGGCTGGTTCGGGCTGGCCAACACCTACGCCAACCAGTTCATCTCGTCCGGTTTCCCGATCAACCTGCTCAGCTACATCGCGCAGAGCACCTCGGCCCAGGCGCTGCAGAGCGTGGGCGGTGACATCGGCCAGGGCCTCTCAGAGGGCGAGTCGGCGCTGGGAGCCGCGGGGGCCAGCTTGTCCAACGCGGTTCGGTCGCTCGGATCGGCGCCCACCGGCGCCATGGCCGTCGGCGTGTCGATGGGCAAGCTGACCGCGCCGCCCGCCGTCGTGGGGCTGCTGCCCGCTACGCAAACGCCGGTCCAACTCGCGTCGGCGGCGTCGCCGCTCGACGGCGCCGACGCCGGGTTCGGCATGCTTCCGCCGCTGATGCCCCCGCCGGTCTCGGCGGGCAGTGGCTGGCGCAAGCGCAAGCAGACCAAGCTCGAAGATCTCCAGGTGGGCGCCGAAGTCAAGGGCAAAGTGATCCACACACCGCCATCGGCCGGATGACATGGACTTCGGGACGCTGCCCCCAGAAATTAGTGCGGCGCTGATCCACTCCGGACCCGGTGCGGAGTCGTTGATCGAGGCGTCCGCCGCGTGGGAGCGATTGGGCATCGAGCTGGAGGACTCCCTGCCTGGCTACGGCTCGGTGCTCTCGACGCTGGGTGAGGCCTGGGGCGGCCCGTCCGAGGCCGCGATGATCCAGGCTGTCAACCCCTTCCTCGCGTGGTTGGCCGCCACCGCGCAGCAGTGCGAGCGGGTCGGCTCCTCGATCCAGACGGTGGCCGCGGCATTCGAATTGACCCGCCGGACCGTGGTTTTCCCGGTTCAGGTCGCCGCCAACCGCACCCGGCTGGCGCAGCTGATCGCCACGAACTGGCTGGGGACCAACTTCGCCGCGATTGCGGAGACCGACGCCCAGTACGAGGGCATGTGGGTGAACAACTCGGCGGCGATGAACCGCTACGCGGCGACCTCGGCACAGGCCACCCGGCTGCCGCAGTTCTCGTCGCCACCGACGATCGTCAGCCCGGCGGCAGCGGCCGCGCAAGCCACCGCCACGTCCGCCGCCGCCGCCACCCCGGCGGCATCGACGCCGCTGGGGGATCTCTTGACCAACATCCTCAGCACCCCCTTCGGCTTCAACCCCCAGAAGGGCTGGTTCGGCCTGGCCAACACGTATGCCGACCAGTTCATCGCCGGCGGAATCCCGATCAACCTGCTCAGCTACATCGCGCAATACACGTCGGCCCAGGCGCTGCAGAGCGTGGGCAGCGACGTGGGCCAGGGGCTGGCCGAGGGGGAGGCCGCGCTCGGCGGCGTCGAGGCGGGCCTCGCCGACGCGGTCCGGGCGGCCGGGTCGGCGCCGACGGCGGCGGTGGGCGTGGGGGTTTCGCTCGGCAAACTGATGGCGCCGCCCGCCACGGTGGGGATGTTGTCGGCGTCGAAATCTGCGGTGCAGCTGGCGGCGGCGGTGTCGCCCCTGGCCGCGGACGAATCCGGGTTCCCCTTCATGCCGCCGCCGATGATGCCGCCGGTCGCGCCGCGCGACAAGAGCAAGCGCGGGGGGCGTGACTACGACGACCTCGAAATCGGGCTGGAGATCAAGGGGACGTTCATGACCCGCCCGCCCTCAGCGGGCTGAGTCGTCAGCAGTCTCGGCCAGGGTGAAGTAGTTCTCTTCCTCCTGCACGAAGTGCAGGCGCAGCAGCGCGTACAGCCCGTAGAGGCAGGCGAGCAGGTCGTCGACCTGGTCGTCCCCGATGGAGCCGTTGGCCTGAGCCAGCTCGACGTGGGCACCGATCCGGTCCGACAGCCGTTGTATCTCGGCGTGGGTCCGGCTCATGGTCGCGGTGGCCTCGCCGGTGCCCAGGGGGTGAGCCAGCGCGGGGTAGAGCTCGGTTTCCTCGGCGCGCTCGTGCGGCAGGACGCGATCGACCAGTAACCGGTGTGCGCGCGTAATCGCCTGCAGCGCAGACTGATCGGGCGCGGCGGCGAGGCGGTCCGCCGCCTCGCGAAGCAGCCCGATGGCGTCGCGCAGTTCGTCGTGTTCGGCGTCGAAGCGGCGCAGCATCCGTTCAGTCTGCGCGGGTAGGTCGACCTCGGTGGCCGGGTTGCCGCGCAGGGCGCGCAGCGCGTTGAGGATGACGGCGACGTCGATGCCCTCCTGCAGCAGCGCGCCCGCGGCGGGCGGCAGCCAGCCCAGCGCGGCGACGACCATCGCGATCAGCGACAGGCACATGCCGACGACGGCGCTCTGCACCGCGATGCGCCGCGACCACCGCGCGATGTCCATCGCGTCGGCGAGCCGTTCCAGCCGGTCGGTGGTCAACACGACGTCGGCGGCCTCCGAGGAGGCGGTGGCACCGCGCGCGCCCATCGCCACTCCGACGCCGGCTGCGGCCAGCGCGGGGGCATCGTTCACCCCGTCGCCGACCATGACGGTGACCGCGCGCTCCTGTTCGGCGCGCACCGCGGCGACCTTGTCCGCCGGGCTCTGCTCGGCGTAGACCTCGTCCAGCCCCAACACGGCGCCGACCTCGCGGGCGGGCCCGGCGCGGTCGCCGGTGAGCATCACCAATCGCCGCAACCCGGCGGCGCGCAGTCGCCGCACGGTGCGCGGGGCGTGGCGGCGCAGCGGGTCGCGCAGCAGCACCGCACCGGCCGGTCGCCCGTCGATGCACACCCACGCGATCGCGGCGGTGTCCAGCAGGGCCCGGTTCACGGCGGCCCGCGCCCATTCCGTCGAGGTGTCGCTAGCCAGCTTGCCGACCTGGATGCGCCGATCGCCGACGGTGGCGGTGACGCCGCGCCCGGGTTCCTCGACCACGTCGGTGGGCAGGTCCAGCCGCAGGCCGCGGGCCAGCGCCTCGGTGACGATCGCCTCGGCCAGCACGTGTGGGGACAGCTGATCGACCGAGGCGGCCAGCCGCAGGATCTCAATCGCGTCGCGCCCCGGCGCGGCCGCGACGTCGATGACGACGGGTCGCCCCATCGTCAGCGTGCCGGTCTTGTCCATCACCAAAGTCGTTGCGCGCCCGAGGTTTTCCAATGCGGCCCCGCTGCGGATCACCACGCCGTGACGCGAGGCGCGCGACAGCCCGGAGACGATCGCCACCGGCGCCGCCAGCAGCAGCGGGCACGGCGTCGCCACCACCAGCACCGCCACGGCCCGCACCGGCGACCCGCTGGCCAGCCATGCCGCGCCGGCCACCGACAGCGCCAACGGCAGGAACCACGCGGCGTACCGGTCGGCCAGCCGCACCACCGGTGCGCTCTGCGCCCCGGCCTCCGCGGCAAGCCGCACGATCTGCGCGTAGGTGCTGGCGTCGGCGGTGGCGGTGGCGCGCATCTCGAACGCGCCGCCCGCGTTGACCACGCCGCTGCGCACCGGTTCGCCCTCGCCACGCTCCACCTGAAGCGGCTCGCCGGTCAGCACCGACTCGTCGAGCACCGCCGCCGCGCCGACGATGCGCCCGTCCACCGGCACCACCTCGCCGGGGCCGACGACGAGCAGGTCGTCGATCGCCACTTCGTTCAGCTCGATCGTGCTGACGACGGATCCGACGCGCCGTCGGGCGAACCGGGGCGCGTGCTCGAGCAGGGCGCGCAGGTCGTGGGACGCGCGGCGCTCGGCCGCGGCCTCCAGCGCCCGACCGCCGGCCAGCATCACGGCGATCAGCGCACCGGCGAGGTACTCGCCGACCAGCAGCGTGCCGATCAGGGACAGCACCGCGATCAGGTCGACCCCGAACCGGCCGCGGCGCAGCCCGGCCACCACCCAGACCACCGCCGGGACGAGGCCCACCACTGTGCCCGCGATCCAGCACCCGTCGGCGACGTCGTGCGCGCCCACCAGCCAGGCGATCCCGCCCGACACCAGCGCGCCGACGCTCAGCGCGACCAAAATCGCAGATCCCCTTCCGCCCACACCATTCCCTTCGGGAGACGGGTCTGCGGCCAGCCTGTACCGGCTTCGCCTCGTTAAATAGGGCCGGGTGTCCCTGAACTAGGGACTCAGGTCACTAGAAAGGCCGGCCAAGTTCCGGTGAACATTGCTGGCGTGACTGGCTTTTCTGCACCGGGCTCGCTCCCGATCTCCACCATCACCGGCGACCCGGTGGCGCGCGTCGCCGCCGACGCCACGGTCGCCGACGTGGCCATGGCCATCGCGGACTGCGACGTCGGCGCCGTCGTTGTGGGCGACGACGACCGGCCCGCGGCGCTGGTGAGCGAGCGCGACGTCGTCCGCGTGGTGGCGGCCGGGAAGGATCCGGCTCGGGTCTCGGCCTCCGACATCGCCAGCACCAAGCTGGTGTGGTGCGACGCCGACGCGACGATCGATGACGTGGCGGCCCGGATGATGGACCACTACATCCGCCACGTCCTGGTGGAGCGCGACGGCGCGCTGGCCGGCATCGTCTCGGCGCGCGACCTGCTCGGCGTCTACGGCGCCTACGGCGCGTGAAATTCCGCCCGGCCGGCCTCGCCGGCGCCAGCCTGGCCGGCCTGACGGCCTGGGACCTGCTGCAACGCCGCCACACCATCCTGCGCAACTACCCGATCGTCGGTCACCTGCGGTTCCTCCTCGAGGCCGTCGGCCCCGAGCTGCGCCAGTACATCGTCACCGACAACGACGCCGAACGGCCCTTCAGCCGCGACCAGCGGCGCTGGGTGTACACGTCGTCGAAGCTGACCAACCGCTACTTCGGGTTCGGCACCGACAACGACCTGGAACGGGTGCACAACTACCCGATCATCAAGCACGCGGCGTTCCCGGTGCCCACCCCCGAGGGCGAACCCGAGCATCCGGACCCGTCGGTGTCGCTGCCGGCCGGCAAGGTGCTCGGCGGGGCGCGCGGCCGGGCCCGGGCCTTCCGGCCGTCGTCGCTGGTCAACGTCTCGGCGATGAGCTTCGGCTCCCTCTCCGGCGCGGCCGTCACCGCGCTCAACAAGGGCGCGGGGATCGCCGGCGCCCTGCACACCACCGGCGAGGGCGGGGTGTCGCCGTACCACCTGGGCGGGGGGGACCTGGTGTGGCAGATCGGCACCGGCTACTTCGGCTGCCGCAACGACGACGGCACCTTCAGCCTGCCCCGCCTGATCGACCGGGTCGCCGCCACGCCGTCGATCCGGGCCATCGAGATCAAGCTGAGCCAGGGGGCCAAGCCCGGCCTGGGCGGCATGCTGCCCGGCGCCAAGGTCACGCCCGAAATCGCCGCGATCCGCGGCATTCCGGTCGGGGTGGACTGCAAGAGCCCGGCCGGGCACTCGGCGTTCCGCGATGTCGATGGGCTGCTCGACCTGGTGGAAACCATCGCCGCCAAGACGGGCCTGCCGGTGGGCATCAAGTCGGCGGTCGGGGAGGATTCGTTCTGGCTGCAGCTGGCCGAGCGCATGGCGCGCACCGGTCGCGGCGTCGACTTCGTGACCGTCGACGGCGGCGAGGGCGGCACCGGCGCGGCCCCGCTCGTCTTCAGCGACCACGTCGCCCTGCCGTTCAAGTGGGCCCTGCCGCGCGTCTACCGAGCCTTCGCCGAGGCGGGCCTGCACCACGACGTGGTGTTCATCGGCTCGGGCAAGCTGGGCATCCCCGAGAACGCCCTGCTGGCCCTGGCCGCGGGCTGCGACATGATCAACGTCGCGCGAACCGCCATGTTCTCCATCGGTTGCATCCAGGCCCAGCGCTGCCACACCGGCCGCTGCCCCTCCGGGGTCGCCACCCAGTCCGCGTGGCTGCAACACGGCCTCGACCCGGCGTTGAAATCGGTGCGCTGCGCCAACTATTTGGCCACCCTGCGCTTCGAGCTGCTGTGCCTGGCGCGCGCGTGCGGCCACGTCCACCCGGCCCTGGTGCCGCTGGAAGCGATCGAGCTTCTCGATGTCGACCTGAAGACCGTGCGGGCCGACGAGCTGCTCGACTACCGCCCGGGCTGGGGCGTGCCCGGCGCGGCCGACGTCGCGGCGCTCACCGAACTCATGGCACGCCGCCTGTCCACGTAACGCAGGATCAGCTTGCGGACCTCGCTGACCCACAGCACGGTGCTGGCCAGCGCCGTGCACACCAGCCACTGGCTCACCGACAGCGGCGTGGTGGTGAAGGCCTTGTTCAGCAACGGCAGCTGAACCACGGCCACCTGGAGCAGCGCCGACAGCGCGATCGCCGCCCACAACCACCGGTTGGCGAAGAGGCCGCGAAACACGGTCTGCGTCTCGGATCGGGCGTTGAGCGTGTTGAACAGCTGCGTGATCACCAGCACCGTGAAGCCCGCGGTCCGGGCCGTGTCGAGAGACGACGGCATGGGGCCGCCGGGCACGTACAGGTGGATCGCGACGAGGGTCGCTGCGGCGACGGCCGAGCCGATCACGACGATGTTGTTCCACATCCGCCCGTCGATGACCCGGTCCGACGCCGAGCGCGGCGGGCGGCTCATGACCTCCTCGGTCTGGGGGTCTACGCCCATCGCCAGCGCCGGCGCGCCGTCGGTGAGCAGGTTGATCCACAGGATCTGGGTGGCCAGCAGCGGCAGCGCGACGGTGTGCCCCGTCGTCAGGCCGATCGGGCCGGCCAACACCACGCCGAAAAAGACGGTAAGGACTTCGCCCATGTTGGAGGAGAGCAGGTAGCGCAGCGACTTCTTGATGTTCGAGAAGATGCCCCGGCCTTCGCGGATCGCCTGCACGATGGTCGCGAAGTTGTCGTCGGCCAGGATCATGTTCGCCGCCTCCCGGGCGACCTCGGTGCCGGTGCGGCCCATGGCGATGCCGATGTCGGCAGACTTCAGCGCGGGCGCGTCGTTGATGCCCTCGCCGGTGACGGCGACGATTTCGTGGTCGGCCCGCAGGGCGTCGATGATGCGCAGCTTGTCCAACGGGTCGACCTGGGTGTATTGCGAGTGCCGGTGCACCGTTTCCCGCAGCTCCGCGTCGTCCAGCGCGGCGAGCTCGGCGCCGGACACGGCCGACTCGTCGTCCTCGATGCCGAGCTGGCGGGCGATCCGGGCCGCCGCGCGCGGATGGTCGCCCGTGATCATCACGACCCGGACGCCGGCGCGGTGCGCGCTGGCGATTGCCGCCGCGGCCTCCGGGCGGGGCGGGTCCATGATGCCGACCATGCCCGCGTAGGCCAGCTCCGGTTCAGCGTCCCGCGCCCGGTAGGCCACGGCCACCGGGTGCAGCGCGTCGCGCGCCATCCGCTCGGCGTCGGCGCGGATCGTCGCCCTCGCCGGGTCGTCGAGCGGTTCCAGCCGATCACCGATCCGTAGATACGCGCAGCGGTCGAGCACCACGTCGGGGTCGCCCCTGGTGACCGAGCCGGTGTCCGGACGATGCCGTATACCGGCCTTCGCCCGGGCCACCAGGAAGGCGGCGTCGATGGGATCGCCCTCGACGGTCCAGTGCCCGTCGGCCTCCTTCAGCGCGGCGCCGGCACTGCCCGCCTCGAGCACCAGCGCGGCCTGACGCCACAGGTCGCTGCCCTCCGCGAGCGCGGCGCCGTCGCGCTCCAGCCGGCCCTGGGGCCGGTAGCCGGCGCCTGTGACGTTCACCTCGCCCAACGGCGTGACGACCCGTTCGATCGTCAGCTCGCCCGTGGTGAGGGTGCCGGTCTTGCCGGAGCAGACCACGGAGGCCGAACCCAGCGTCTCCGCGGAGGACAGCTCCTTGACGATCGCGCTCTGGGCGGCCATCCGCCGCATTCCCAGCGCGAGCACCATCGACATGATGGCCGGCAGCCCCTCCGGCACGGCGGCGACGGCCAGCGAAACGCCGAGCAGCACGGCCGTGATGACGTCGTCGGCGCTGTGGATGCCGAAGACGAGAAAGATGGTCGCGATCACCACCACGGCGATGGCCAGCACGGCGATTCCCAGCAGCCGGCTGGCCCGGGCCACCTCGCGCTGCAGCGGCGTCTCGGCGTTGTCGACGGCGCGCACCAGGCCCGCGATCCGTCCCGTCTCGGTCGCCATCGCCGTCGCGGTCACCACCGCCCGCGCGGCGCCCTTGGTGACCGCGGTGCCCTTGAACACCATGTTGACTTTGTCGGCCAGTGCCGCCGGATCCGCGAGGGCGCCGGCGTCTTTCGGGACGGGTTCGCTTCGGCCGGTCAGCGCCGCCTCCGACACCTGCAGCCCGTCGGCCGACAGCAGCCTGGCGTCGGCGGCCACGGCGTCGCCCTCGGCCAGCACCAGCACATCGCCGGGTACCAGTTCGCTCGCCGCAATCCTGCGTTGCTCCCCGTCGCGCACGACGGCCGCGGTGGCGGCGGTCATCCGCGACAGGGCGTCGACCGCGTGCTCGGCGCGCGTCTCCTGGGCATATCCGAGCGCCGCGTTGAGGACGAGGATGACGCCGATCACGACGGCGTCGACCGGCCAGCCGGCGGCCCCCTCGGCGGCCCAGACGCCGAGCGACGCGGCCAGGGCGGCCAGCAGCAGGTAGGTCAGCGGGCTGCGGAACTGCGCGACGAGCTTCCGCCACGTCGGCACCGGCGGGACGCTCTCGACGGTGTTCGGACCGACTTCGCCGCGCCGCCGCGCCGCCTCGCGCTCGGTCAAACCCCGTTCGGGGTCGGTCTTCAGGCGTTCGGCGACGGTCCACGACTCGAGCCGGGCGGGATCGGGGTCGGTCAGCGGGCGCACCACCGAAACGCTCCCGGTGACTAGGGCGCGGCGGTCGCGGCGCGGGACTCCATCATCCGGTTGCGAACGATGTGCTCGACGAGGATCGGAACGAAGGCCTGCACCGGTGCGTCGACGAATTGCTGGGCGGCCTCCTCGCACCACCGCAGGATCTGAGCGTCGCGCTCGGGGTCATGGCGCCCCTCGTGGCGGGCCAGCTTTTCCGCGACGTCGGCGACCGACTTCGACACCGCGGGAACGCCGGCCGGGGGCTCGCCGGCGTCGTCGGTTCCCCGCGCCTCGTCCAGCGCCTGCCGGGCGGCCTCTTCGCTGGTGTCCGGCCGGATGACGTGCAGCGTGAGGTGCCGGCCGTCCGCGCCGATCAGGATGACGCTGGCCGGCTCGTCGCTGGTGAATCCCAGCAATTCGACCGTGTGGCCGCCGATTTCGACCGGGGCCGGCGTCTCGTCCCAGCCGTTGCGGCGGTACCCGATCATCACGATCTGCCCGAGCCGGTCGGACACCGAGGCCACCAGGTCCGGCAGCTCCTGGACCAAATGCCTGGACCGGGGCCACCAGGCCCCGTCGATATGTTCGGCCGCACGCCGAAAGGGCTTGAGCTGCAACCGAATTTCGCGCTCCATCTCCACCACCTATTCGCTCAAACTATGGGACTGCTGCGCAACGTTGCGCCCAACGGTAAGGGCTTGCTGGCGCACCCGCGACACGAGCGGCCCGGACGCGCGAAACGCCAGCTCGGGTGCAACGGCCGACAGCACGCACGCCACCGCCGCGGCCAGCAGCGCCTCACCCCAGGCCACCGGGTCCACGGGGGTGCAGCCGAACACCTGGCTGAGCCCGGGGGTGCTCACCACCGCCGCGAGCGCCGCGAGGGACCCGGCCGTCGTCAGCACCACCAGCGGGCCGTGCGAATCGACCAGTGTCTGCGCGAGCTGGGTGCCGACCAACCCGATCAGCGCGACCGTCGCCGCGCGCCGCGGGGTTCCGGTCACGCTGGCCATCGACCAGGCCAGCATGGCGCCGGTCGTGGTGGACACGCCGCGAATCCCGATCGCGCGCCACATCGCTTCTTCGTCGCGGTCGGCGTCGCTGTCACCCGCCTGCGGGCTGACGGCCAGGGCGGCGGCCGGCAACGCGTCGGTCAGCATGTTGACCAGCAGCAGCTGGCGCGCGTTGAGCACCGAACGCCCGGTCAGGATGGTGGTGATCAGCGCGAAGCCCACCTCGCCGAGGTTGCCGCCGACCAGCATCGACACCGCCGACTGGACGCGCAGCCACAACTGCTTGCCCTCGTCGAGGGCGTCGATCAGCGCCTCGATCCGCTCGTCGAGCAGCACCACGTCGGCCGCGCTGCGTGCCGCGTCGCTGCCGCGCGCGGCCACCCCGATGCCCACGCTGGCGGCCCGGATGGCGGCGGCGTCGTTGACGCCGTCGCCGACCATCGCCGTGACCAGCCCCGCCCGCTCCAGGGTCTGAACGACGTCGATCTTGTGTTCGGGGGTCATCCGCGCGAACACCAGCCGTGACTTCGCCGCCTCGGCCCGTTGGCCGGCGGCCAGCGTTTCCCAGTCGTTGCCGGTGATCACCTGGTCACCGGTCACCTCGATGCCCAGCTCCCGGGCGATCACGGCCGCGGTAGTGGGATGGTCGCCGGTGATCAACCGGACGCCGATGCCGCGCTCGCCCAGCTCCTTCAGCAGCGCCCTGGCCGCTGGGCGCGGGGTGTCGGCCAGCCCCAACAGGCCGATCGGTGTGAGCCCGGACGTGCACAGGGTCTCCAGCCGGTCGGGATCCGCGGCAGCAGCCGCGGCCTCGTCGGGGCTGAGTTGCCGCTCGGCCGCCGCCAGGACCCGCAGCCCGTTGGCCGCCATCTCGTCGATCAGTTGCGTCAGCGGCTCGTCGTCGTGCCGCAGCGCCGACGAGAGCGCCTCGGGCGAGCCCTTGATGGTCAGCCGCGTGCCCACAAGGGCGGCGGCGAACGGGCGGCCGGACTGGAACGGCAGGAACGCGTCACGGGTCGGCTGCCGCGGTGCGGAGCCGTCGCCGCGGAGGGCGGCATCGCCGGCGGCCCGGTATATCGCGTCGTCGGTGGCGTGGTCAACGCGGTGAGTGTGCCTGGCGTAGCTGGTGCTCAGCGCCGCGTCCAGCACCTCTGCGGCGGTGAAACCCGCCATCGGGTGCACGGTCTTGACCGTGAGCCGGTTCTCGCTCAGCGTGCCGGTCTTGTCGAAGCAGACCACGTCCAACCGGGCCAGCGCCTCGATCGAATGGGGGTTGCGGATCAACACCGATTCGCCGGTGAGGCGTCGCGCGGCGGCCAACTGGGCCAGCGTCGCCACGAGCGGCAACCCCTCCGGGATGGCGGCGACGATGAGCGTGACCGCGCTGGCTGCCGCCTCGCGCAGCGGGGTGCCCCGGGCCACGCTGAGCAACCCGACCACGCCGCCGCTGACCACGCTGAAGGGCAACGCGCGACGGGTGATATGCCGCAGCTGGCGCTGCAGGCCGATCTCCTGCAGCTTCCGCGGGGCCATCGCCAGCGCCCGGCGCATCTCCGTGCGCGAGCCGACCGCGGTCACCACGGCCACGGCCGTGCCCGCCACCACCGTGGTGCCGGCGTAGAGCATGCAGGTCCGCTCGGCCAGCGGGGCGCCCGGCGTCGGATCGGTCTGCTTGGACACCGGCAGCGACTCGCCGGTCAGCGTGGATTCGTCGACCTCGACGTTGAGCGCCTGCAGCACCCGGGCGTCCGCGGGAACCACCTCGTCGGCGTGGACCTCGATGATGTCGCCCAGGCGCAGCCGCTCCGTCGGAACCTTCTCGCGACGCCCCGCGTCGAGCGGGCCCACCCGCCGACGCGCCGGCGGATCCTGCACGGCCAGCAGACGGTTGAGGATGGTTTCGGCGTGCAACTGCTGCTCGGCCGACAGGGCGGCGTTGACCAGCAGGACGCTGCCCACCAGGACCGCGTCCAGCGGCGAGCCGAGCAGCGCACTGGCCAGCGCGCCCGTCGCCAACAGCGGGGTGATCGGGTCCGCCAGGTCGCCGCGCATCTCGTCCACGAAATCGCGGACGCTTCGCCACGACGCCACGCTGGCGCCGTGCAGCACGCGAACCGGTGGCAGCTTGTGCCACCACGCGGTCGCCTCCTCGTGGTGTTCATCGGGAGGCCGGGGCAGCAGCCGCTGCACCTCCGCGCCCGGCAGGCCGTGCCAGTCGTGGCCGGTTTCGGGTTCCGGCAGCGGGGCCCGGAGGACCTTCGTGGCCGCCCGGTATCCAAACCACAGGCTGGCGGCCATGCCGACGTTGACAGATGCCGAACTGCGGCCCGGGACACCGGGAATGAGCATCAACGCGCCGATCGCCGACGCCGAGGCCGACAACCGGATGGCGCCGTCGGTGGCGGCGCGCGCGGCGGGTAGCGCGTGCATGACGCGCCAGGCGCCGGTCAGGTCTTTGGCGATCACGTCGGCGCCCCACGGCGGGGGATCGCTGTCGCGCAGCAGCCCGATCGTGATGTCGGCGCGGTGCGCCGCCCGCATTTCCGACGTGGTCAGCAGGGCCACCGTCGCGCCGCCGGCCTTCAGCTCGGCGACGGCCGCCGCCACCGCGTGGTCGACCGAACCGTCCGTCGGATAGAGCTGGTCGAATCCCTGTGCCAGCGAACGCAATCCGTCGTCATCGAGAGAAAAGACCCGCGGCTGCGACTGCCGCGCTTCGGTGAGCACCGCCGCGGCGAACCCATCGCGGACCGGGCTGATCAGGGCCTCGCCGGGGCCGCCGGCTCTGGGGATGTCCGCCAGCTGGTGCCATCCGGGCTTCAGGCCGTCACCGTCGAGCGCGGCCCGAACCGCCTCCCAGGCCCGGGCACGTTCCGAATTGTCCACCCCCAGAACGCGACTGACCATCAGCTCCTCGGTGTACAGCGCCCGGGGGTCGATCATGATCGCGTCGATCCGGTCGAGTGTCCGCAACGCTCTGGGGCGCAGCACGAGCGCATCGTGACGGGTGGTCAGGCCGCGGCTCATCGCCGCGCCGAAGGCCTCGCGCACCGTGCGCAGCGGCTTCGGCACGGCGGTCAGCGCGGCGGCGCCGGCGGTGTCGGGGTTGCGCGAGAGCAGGCCGACCGCGGCGGCGGCGCCGATGCCCGCCAGCCCGATCCGGTTGGCGTAGCGTTCCGCGGGGCCGTCGGGCGGATTCGGGATGCTTCTGGGTTTCGACACCGCATCGTCCGGCACCGGCCGCTCACTCAGCGCCTCCTCGTGCCGAAACCACGCCAGCCGGCCGTTCCAGCCCTCGGCCGCCAGCATCGTCCGGGTGGCGGCCTCCGCGGCCGCGGCCGTCGGCGACAGGGTCAGCGCGGCCGTCGCCGCGTTGACGAAGCCGAACAAGACGTCGGTGCCCTCCGGCCCCAGCCGTCGCTCCAGCTCTCGGCGCACCCGGGGGAGGTGGTCCGCCAGGGTCGACGGGACGGTCACCACGTCGGGCAGCCGGGGCAGCCGCAGGAGGCTGCCGGTCAGCGAAAGGCCAAGTCCCACAGCGGCGGCGGCGGCCGCCATCGTCTGCCCGACCAGCAGCGCGTCGTCGCCGGGCAGGCTCGCCGGGAGCGCCCGCACGCGCCCGCGGTGGCGCTGTTCGGCGCCGGCGACGATCCGGGCGAGTTCGACAGCCGAGGGGCCGCCGGCGTCCACGGTCACCACCAGTCGCGCAACGGTGCGGTTCAGGTAGACCCCGCGCACACCCGGCGTCATGCGGACGGCGCCCAGCACGTCGGTGGCGACGGCCGAGGCGTGCTCACCACCGAGGCCCCGCACCTCGATCCAGCGCCGCGGGCCGTTGCTGCTGGTGCGCCGCGCCGGCGGGCCACCGATCGCCTCGATCGCCATGCCCGCCGCCGTGCCCAGCAGGGCCGTGCTTGTGGAGGTCGCCGCGACGACTGCGCGCAGGGGCGCTGCCAGCAGGCGGGTGCGCGACATGCATCGAAGACTAGACCGGCGGTGATGCGCTGACGGGAGTCATTTAGACACCGTTCGGATGGCTTTTGTCACTTGTGAAAAGTGCCGAAATGAGGTGAGGCTTGCACCCATGCGAACCGCATATCACGAACAGCTAGACCACTTGGCCGCGCAACTGGGGGAGATGTGCGGACTGGCCGGGATCGCAATGAAGCGCGCGACCCAGGCCTTGCTGGCGGGCGACCTTGACGCCGCCGAGCAGGTGATCCGCGACCACGATCAGATCGTGGCGATCCGCGTGCAAGCCGAACGAGAGGCGTTCGCGCTCTTGGCGTTACAGCAGCCGGTTGCCGGTGACCTGCGGGCCATCTTCGCCGGCGTGCAGATCATCGCCGACACCGAACGCATGGGCGCGCTGGCCGTGCATGTGGCCAAGATCGCCCGGCGGGAGTACCCGAAACAGGTAATTCCCGACGATGTTCGCGAGTGCTTCACCGACATGGGCAAGGTGGCAATCGCGTTGGGCGACAGCGCAAAACGAGTGCTGGCATCACGCGACCCGCAGCAGGCCGCCCAACTGCACGAACAAGACAAGGCAATGGACGCACTGTACCGGCATCTGTTTCGTGTGCTGCTCGACGACGACTGGCAGCACGGCGTGTCGGTGGGCGTGCAAGTGGCGCTGTTGGGCCGCTTCTACGAGCGTTTCGCCGACCACGCCGTCGAAATCGGCCGCCGCGTCATCTTCCTGGTTACCGGCGAGCTACCCGATGAGGACGAGATCTCGACCTACTGATTGACGGCAGTTGAACAACTGGTTTCACGGGACCGACGCAGGGGAGCCGCGCAATGTCGTTGTCAACGAAGGTGACGAGCGCGCCCGAGTCGCCGCCGCTGACCGCCAAGCGGGTCGCCGAGGCCCCCGTCGATCAGGTCCTGCAATGGCTGGACAGTTCGGCCGCCGGGCTGTCGAGCGCCGAGGCGTCCGCCCGCCTGCAGCGGCACGGCCCCAACGCCGTGCGGACCCATCACGTCAACGCGCTCGCGGTGCTGGGCCGGCAACTGCGCAACGCGGTGCTCATCCTGTTGGCCGGGACCGCGGTGGTCTCGTACTTTCTCGGCGACAGCATGCAAGCCGTCATCATCGGGATCATCCTGGCGGCCAGCATCGGTTTGGGCTTCGTCAACGAGTATCGCGCCGAGCGAGCCGCCGCCGACCTGCACGGACGGGTGCACCACAACGCCGTGGCGCGCCGCGACTCGAAATTCGTCACGGTCAGCGTCACCGACCTGGTGCCCGGTGACGTGATCCGGCTGTCGTTGGGTGAGGCCGTGCCCGCCGACGTCCGGCTGATCGAGGTCACCGGCCTGGAATGCAACGAAAGCATCCTGACCGGGGAATCGACCGGCTCGGAGAAATCGCCTCAACCGGTAGCCGCGGGCGCCGACCTGGCGGAAGCGGAGGACCTGGCCTTCATGGGCACCATCGTCAGCGCCGGGGAGGGCGTCGGCGTGGTGTACGCCACCGGCCGGGACGCCGAATTCGGGCGCATCGCAGCGGGTTTGGATCAGCGCCAGCCGGAAACCGACTTCCAGGTCGGGCTGCGCAAGTTCTCCTACCTGCTGCTGCAGGTGGCGATCGCGCTGATGGTGATCATCTTGGCCAGCAACCTGCTGCTGCACAAGCCGATCATCGATTCGGTGCTGTTCTCGCTGGCGATCGCGGTCGGTATCACGCCGCAGCTGCTGCCCGCCGTGGTCAGCACCAGCCTCGCGACGGGATCGCGGCGACTAGCCAAGTCGAAGGTGCTCGTCAAACGGCTGGTGTGCATCGAGGACCTCGGCGACATCGACATCCTGATCACCGACAAGACCGGCACCCTGACGGAGGGCCAAATCCGCCTGGTCGACGCGATCGACCCCGCCGGCGCGCACGCCGACCCGGTCCGGCGGCTGGGGCTGCTGGCCACCGACGTCGACCCGGAATCCGGTGGCGTCGGCGCCAATCCGCTCGACGCCGCGCTCTGGGAGTCCCCGGGGGCGCAGGAATTGGTGGGCGACGCGGTGCGCCGGGTCGCGATCCTGCCGTTCGACCACGAGCGCCGGGCGACGTCGGTCCTGGTCGACGACGACGGCAAGCGCGTCCTCGTGGTCAAGGGCGCGCCGGAGCAGGTGCTGGCCCGCTGCCGGGCGGCGTCGCCGGCGGCGGAGGAGACGCTCGCGGCCCTGTTCGCCGCCGGGCGCCGGGTGGTGGCCGTGGCGCTGCGGCCCGCGGGCGAGCTGACGGAGCTGACCGGGATCACCCCCTCCGACGAACGCGACCTCGCGCTGGCCGGCTTCCTGGTCTTCGCCGATGAACCTAAACCCGCTGCGCGGCAATCTCTTTCACAGCTGGCCGCGCTGGGCATCGAACTCAAGATCGCCACCGGCGACAATCCGCGTGTCGCCGAAAAGGTCTGCGCCGACCTCGATTTGGCGTCCAAGGGCACCGCCACCGGGGCGGACCTCGATCCCCTCGACGACGACGCCTTCACCGAGGCCGCCCGCAACAACACGATCTTCGCGCGAATCTCGCCCGAGCAGAAGGCGCGGCTGATCGTCTCGCTGCGCCGCCACGGGCGATCGGTCGGCTTCCTCGGTGACGGGGTCAACGACGCGCTGGCCCTGCATGCCGCCGACGTGGGGATCTCGGTCGACAGCGCCACCGACGTCGCCAAGGACGCGGCCGACGTGGTGCTGCTGGAGAAGGACCTCGGCGTGCTGGCCACCGGCGTCGCCGAGGGCCGGCGGATATTCGCCAACACCATCAAGTACGTGCTGATGGGCACCTCGAGCAACTTCGGCAACATGTTCAGCGCGGCCGCCGCGTCGGCGCTGCTGCCGTTCCTGCCGATGCTGCCCAGCCAGATCCTGCTCAACAACCTGCTCTACGACAGCTCCCAGCTTGCCATCCCCACCGACCGGGTCGACGAGGAACAGCTGCACGCGCCCTCGCACTGGAATGTCGCCTTCATCCGCCGGTTCATGCTGATCTTCGGGCCGATCAGCTCCCTGTTCGACTTTTTGACGTTCGGGTTGATGCTCGGCGTGCTGCACGCCGGCGCCGTCGAATTCCGCACCGGCTGGTTCGTGGAATCGCTTGCGACACAGACGCTGATCATCTTCGCGATCCGCACCCGCAAGGTGCCGTTCTTCCGCAGCCGAGCCAGCGTCCCGCTGACCGTCACCAGCCTCACCGTGGTCGCCGTCGGGGTCGCGCTGACCATCTCGCCGCTGGCCCACACCCTGGGCTTCACGCCGCTGCCGTGGCAGTTCTTCGCAGTGCTGGGTGGCTTCGTCGTCGTCTACCTGGTCCTGGTGGAGCTCGCCAAGCTGATGTTCTACAGCGAGCCGATGAACCAGACCGGCCAGCCGCACCGCACTCGCGGACACGCCCACCGCGTCCGGCGCCGCGCCGCGCGCTTCCACTACGTCAACGGCTTGTCGCCCCGCGCACGCGGCGCCCGGACTTGATCGTTCGGTCATCGGATGAGTCTTGCCGCGGCCAGGCCGCCGGCAAGGGCCTGCGGCCGGGGGCTGTCGGACTGAAGGGCAGCCTTGTCATCGCGCTATCCTCGGTGGCTCCGGCTTACAGTTTGGCCGCCGTGCTGGCGGGCATGGTGGCCGCGACGGGCGCAAAGTCGCCTGCACTGTTCGTGATCGGATTCGTTCCGATGCTGCTGACCGCCTTCGCTTTTCGTGAACTCGCCCGTGAAACCCCCGACTGCGGATCCACCTTCACCTGGGTAACCCGCGCGTTCGGCCCATGGGTGGGCTGGCTCGCCGGCTGGTGCTCGCTGATCGCGGCCGTGGTGGCCGTCGGCAACGGCGCCCAAATCGCCGCCATCTATTTGCTCGAGGCGTTGCACCTGCAGGGCGCGGCGAATTCGATGGCCGCGCAGATCGCGGCGGGCGGGCTGGCCGTCGTCGTGCTCACGCTGCTGTGCGTGCGGGGCATCGACGTCACCGAGCGCACTCAAGCTGTCCTTGTCGGCGCGCAGTTCGTCATGCTGGCGCTGGTAAGCGTGATCGCCTTGACGAAAGTATTCGGCCACCATGCCGGTCCGCAGGCGGTCATTCCGCAGTGGTCCTGGCTGGCGCCCACCGGGCTGTCTGCGTCGGCGATCGCCCACGGGATGATCCTGTGCGTGTTCGCGTACTGGGGGTGGGATGCCTGCCTTTCGGTGTCGGAGGAAACCAGGAACCCGCACAAGAACCCGGGCAAGGCCGCGGTGCTCGCGACGGTCGTGGTGCTGGGCACCTACGTGATGGTTAGCTGCGCGATTCAGGCCTTCGCCGGTTTCGACACCACCGGAATCGGTTTGAACAATCCACTCAACGCCAACGACGCCCTCGCCATCCTGGGCAACCCGGTGGTGGGAGGCGCACTGGCGGTGCTGCTGCTGCTCGCCATCAGCTCGTCAGCACTCGCCTCGGCGCTGACCTCGCTCGCAAAGACCGCGCGAAACATGCTGGCCATGGCCGTCTATCGCGCCCTGCCCCAACGGCTCGCCCGAGTGAACCGATACCGCACACCGTGGTTGGGCACGGTGCTCGTCGGCGCCGGTGGATTCGCGACCTACCTGGTGATGATGCTGCTCAGCCGTGACTCGCTGGCGGACATGGTGGCCTCAGTGGGCTTGATGACCGCTTTCTACTATGCGATGACCGCCTACGCGTGCGTGTGGACCTACCGGCAGACGCTGCTGCGGTCGGCGCGCGACTTCTGGTTGCGAGGCGGTCTTCCGCTCCTCGGCGCGCTGGGCATGACGTGGGTGTTCCTGCAGAGCACGGTCGACATGTACGCGCCCGACTACGGCAAAACTCATGTCGGACCGGTCGGTGGCGTGTTCATCCTGGGCATGGGTCTTGTCGCGTTGGGCGTCCCGGTCGCGGTGCTCAGCGCCACGGCCGGTGGCCGCGACTTCTTTCGCGGCAAGACGCTGGATGCGGCCACCGAGATCACCGTCCCCGATGCGACACCGACAGGGTCCAAAGAGTAGAGGTCTATATTTCGGACCGACGAGCCGCTATCCGTCTGCGAGGGAGTTTCGTCATGAGCGAAGACAACGCGCTGGTCATTGTCGCCGGTTATCAGGACCTCGATGCGGCTCGCCGGGACTTCGAAACCCTGGCCGAGCGAACCAAGGCCAAGGAGGTCGCGCTGCGGGGCGCGGTGCTGGTCGGCAAGGACGCCGACGGCAATCCCGTGCTGCTCGATACGGGCAACCGGCTGGGCCGCCGGGGCGCGGCCTGGGGGGCGGGCGCCGGCCTGGCGGTCGGCCTGTTCTCGCCGGCCCTGCTGGCCACCGCCGCGGTCGGTGCGGCGGCCGGGGCGCTGGCGGGAACGTTCGCCGACCACCGGATCAAGAGCGGGCTGGCCGACAAGATCGGGCAGGCGCTGGCCGCGGGCAGCGGCCTGATCATCGCCGTGACGCCGGCGGAGGGCCGCCTGGGCGTTGAGCAGGCGTGCGCCGGCTCCCCGATGAAATCCGTTGCGGAGCTGAGCCGTTCGACGCTGCGCAGCCTGGGCGCGGCGCTGGAAGAGGCGATGGGCAAGTTCAACCCCGACCGCACCCGGCTGCCGTTGCCGCAGCGAGCTTTCGGCGGCACCATCGGCCGCACCATGGCCGACTCGGTCGGCGACTGGACGATCGTCCCGGGGGCCAAGGCGCCCGACGGCGCACCCAACGTGCTCATCGTGCTCATCGACGACGCCGGGTTCGGCGGCCCGGACACCTTCGGCGGCGCCATCCGGACCCCGACCCTGACCCGGGTGGCTCAGAACGGGTTGACCTACAACCGCTTTCACGTCACCGCGGTCTGCTCGCCGACCCGCGCGGCGCTGCTGACCGGGCGCAACCACCACCGGGTCGGCTTCGGTTCGGTCACCGAGTTCCCCGGCCCCTTCCCGGGTTATTCCTCGGTCCGGCCGCGCAGTTGCGCCGCGCTGCCCCGCATCCTGCGCGACAACGGTTACGTGACGGGCGGTTTCGGCAAGTGGCACCTCACCCCGGACAGCGTCCAGGGCGCGGCGGGCCCGTTCGACAACTGGCCGGTGGGCTGGGGCTTCGACCACTTCTGGGGCTTCCTGTCCGGCGCCGCAGGCCAGTACGACCCGATCATCACCCAGGACAACTCCGTCATCGGCGTGCCCCAGGGCAAGGACGGCCGGCCCTACTACTTCCCCGACGACCTCACCGACAAGGCCGTCGAATGGCTGCACGCCGTGCGGGCACAGGACGCCGAGAAGCCCTGGCTGATGTACTACTCGACCGGCGCCACCCACGCGCCGCACCACGTGTTCGCCGAATGGGCCGACAAGTACCGCGGCCAGTTCGACGAGGGCTGGGATGTATACCGGCGCAAGACATTCGAACGCCAAAAGCAACTCGGCGTGATTCCGGCCGACGCCGAGCTGACCGAGCGGCCCGATTTGTTCCCGGCCTGGGACGGCCTGTCGGACAACCAGAAGAAGCTCTTCGCCCGCCAGATGGAGGTGTTCGCCGGGTTCTCCGAGAACGCCGACTGGAACGTCGGCCGGCTGCTCGACGCGATCGAGGATCTCGGCGAATCCGACAACACGCTGGTCTTCTACATCTGGGGCGACAACGGCGCCAGCATGGAGGGCACCGTCACCGGCTCGTTCAACGAGATGACGTTCCTGAACGGGGTGCTGCTCGACGCCGACCGTCAACTCGAGCTGATCGAGCAGTACGGGGGAATCGAGGCGCTCGGAAACGAGTTCACCGCACCGCATTTCGCGAGCGCCTGGGCGCACGCCAACAACACGCCGTTCCAGTGGGGCAAGCAGATGGCCAGCCACCTGGGCGGCACCCGCGACCCGATGGTGGTGGCCTGGCCGAGCCGGATCCGTCCCGACGCCGCCATCCGCGGCCAGTTCACCCACTGCATCGACATCGCGCCAACGGTGTTGGAGGCCATCGGTTTACCGCAGCCGGTCAGCGTCGACGGCTTCGAGCAGGAAGCAATGGACGGAACCAGTTTCGTCCACACCTTCGACGACCCCGCGGCCGAAGAGCGCCACACGGTGCAGTACTTCGAAATGTTCGGCAGCCGCGCGATTTACCAAGACGGATGGTGGGCGTGCACGCGGCTGGACAAGGCGCCGTGGGACCTCTCGCCCCAGACCCTGGCGCGGTTCGCGCCCGGAACGTACGACCCGGACAGCGACGTCTGGGAGCTGTACTACCTGCCCGACGACTTCTCCCAGGCGCGCAACGTCGCCGCCGAGCATCCCGACAAGGTTGCCGAGCTCACCCGGCTGTGGTGGCAGGAGGCCGAACGAAACCGGGTGCTGCCGCTGCTGGGTGGCCTTGCGGTGATGTTCGGCAGCCTGCCGCCGCTGCCGACCACCACCCGGTTCACGTTCAAGGGCGACGTGCAGAACATCCAGCGCGGCATGGTGCCCCGGATCTTCGGGCGCTCCTACGCGATCGAGGCGCGGCTGGTCGTTCCCGACGACGGCGCGCAGGGCGTGATCGTCGCCGACGCCGACTTCATCGGCGGGTTCGCGCTATGGGTCGACGAGCGCCGGCGGCTGCGCCACACGTACTCGTTCCTCGGCGTGGACACCTACAAGCAAGTGTCCACCGAGCCGATTCCCACCGGGGACGTGACGGTGCGCATGCTCTTCGAATCCGATCAACCCGTCCCGGGTTCGGGTGGGCGGGTGACGCTTTGGGCCGACGACCGGCTGATCGGTGAGGGCTCGATGGCCAACACGGTGCCGCTGGCCTTCACGTCATACGCGGGGATGGACATCGGGCGCGACAACGGCCTCGTCGTGGACCGCGATTACGAGGACAGGGCGCCGTACGCGTTCACCGGGACCGTCAAGGACGTCGTGTTCGACCTCAAACCCGTTCACCCGGACGCCGAACAGGCGCTGCACGAGCACGCGGCCGTGCAGGCCGTCGGGCGCGGCGCCGCGGGCTAAAGGCCGCTACTGCTGGGCGCGGGCGACGTTCCCGCCGGCGAGGCCGGACTGGATGCCCCGGTTGATCTGGTCAGCGACGGAGGAGCCGCCGTTCGAGACCGTCTGCGGGCAACTGCAGGACAGATCGTTGAACACGCTGGGGTCGGCGCCGGCCGGTGCCGCGATCGAAATCGCCATCCCGACTGCGACAGCAGCGCCAACTAAAATTCTCGATACCACGTAATCAGTTCTCCGAGCTGGTAGGTGATATCGGGAGTGTAGGGCCGGCAGATCTCGCAAGAGCGGCCGCGCGCGTTGCCGTCAGGTTAAGAAAAAAGCACGTTCGCTGTGAGGTCAGGACGCGTACTTGGGGCAGTACGCCCGGATGCTGGCGCCGACGAAATACCCGGCGTGGTAACCGTCGAGGCTGCTGTTGCTCATGACGGTCGACGCAACCTGGTTCACCGTCCGGCCGGTGTCCAGCTCGTCGCAGACCTCGTGGCCCGCGATCAAGGCCTTGTCGGGCGAACCGAAATGGATGCCCTTGGCGTTGAGCGCCGCGAGGAACGCGTCGTCGGCGGCGTCGGCGCGGGCGATCGCGGCCGTGGCCGCCAGGGGAGCGAACGCGGCCAGCACGACCAGGCGGGCGATGCGGGTGATCGTCATTTCGCCCTCCTGGATCGTCGGCACCATTGGGCCAGCCGCGAATTTCGAACATACAGCTTCGCACAATGCGGGGATCGGCGAGTTGAAATCAGGTCGACACGAAAGGCGTTCGGACGACCGGATTCCGCGAGTTAGACCGGCGTTATGCCGTTACGACGGCACGTCCGCGTACTGCGGGCAGTACGCGCGTTCGGCCAGGGCCACGAAGTAGCCGGCGTCGTCGCCGTCGATGCCGCTGCTGTTCATCACGTCGGTCGCGATCTGTTCCTGCGTCTTGCCCATATCGAGTTGGTGGCACACCAAATGCCCCGCCGCGACGGCGGCTTTGGGCGACTCGTGCTCGATGCCGTGGTTGTGCAGCGCCGTGATGAACGCGTCGTCGGTGCTGTCGGCGTAAGCCGGCGGGGCCGCCGTCACCGGACCGAGCAGCGCGACCGCCGGGATGAAGCCGGCAGCCAACAGCGGGAGCAGCCGGCGAGGCTTGCGGGTACCGGTACTCGTCATTTCTAATACCCCCAAGGTTCTGAAGTTCCGTTGTTTGACGACTGAAGGTTCGGCCGCCAACGTTGCAAGCAGGTTACAGCTCGCCATCATCTAATCATCGCGGATATTGCGAACAACGCAACAATGGTTCCCGCCGACCGTACCCGCGCTGGTTTTCGCTCGTCGTCCTGGCGGCCTGGGCGGTCGGCGTCGCGGGTTGTGATGTGCGCCACGTCTCGGCGGCCAGCGCCCGGGATCTGGCCGGCACCTTGCGTTCCGGCGGCATGGACCGCACTTACACGTTGCACGTGCCGCCCGGCGATCCCGTCGCCTTGGTGCTCAGCCTGCACGGCGGGGGCGGCACCGGAACCGGCCAGCAGGGCCTGACCGACTTCGACGCCGTCGCCGATGCCAACCGCCTGCTGGTGGCCTATCCCGACGGTTACGACAAGAGCTGGGCCGACGGGCGGGGGGCGTCACCGGCGGATCGTCACCACGTCGACGACGTCGGGTTCCTTGTCGCGCTGGCGGACAAGCTGCAAAGCGACTACAACATCGCGCCCGGGCACGTCTTCGCGACCGGGATGTCCAACGGCGGCTTCATGTCCAACCGGCTCGCTTGTGACCGCGCCGACGTGTTCGCCGCGATCGCGCCGGTGGCCGGCACGCTGGGCGCCGGTGTCGTCTGCCACCCGTCGCGTCCGGTATCCGTGCTGGCGGCCCACGGAACCGCCGACCCGCTGGTGCCGTTCAACGGCGGGAACGTGCGCGGACGGGGCGGGGTCAGCCATTCGATCTCGGCGAACAGCATGGTCGACACCTGGCGTTCGGCCGATGGGTGCCAGGGCGATCCGTCGACGCAGGTGCTGCCAGGCGTGGGCGACGGCACCGTCGTGCGCCGCTTCGATTCCGCGGCCTGCGCGGCGTCCACCGAGGTGATCTTCTACCGGATCGAGGACGGCGGGCACACCTGGCCGGGGGGCAAGCAGTATCTGCCCCAGGCGATCATCGGGCGCACCTCGCGCGCCCTGGACGCCTCGGAAGTCATCGCCCAGTTTTTCCTCGCGCACGGCCGGAACTAGCGGAAGCGGTTAGTATGCCTCATGGCCGTGACGAGGGCATCCCTTTGAAACTCAATCGATTTGGTGCAGCGGTGGCGGTCCTGGCCGCCGGTGCGGTGATCCTGTCGGCGTGCGGCAGCGACCACCACGCCGCCGGTCCAAGCGGCACGAGCAGCCCGCCGGCGAAGGTGGCCTGCGGCGGCAAGCCGACCCTGCGGGCCAGCGGCTCCACCGCCCAGGCGAACGCGATGACCCGATTCGTCAAGGCCTTCGAACAGGCCTGCGGAGGTCAGTCCCTCAATTACACGCCCAACGGCTCCGGCGCCGGCATCGGCGAATTCGTCGGCGGTCAAACCGATTTCGCCGGCTCGGACTCGCCGCTGAGCAAGGACGAGTACGCACGCGCGCAGCAGCGCTGCGGCTCGCCCGCGTGGAACCTGCCGGTGGTGTTCGGCCCGATCGTCATCGGCTACAACGTCAACGGCGTCAGCGCCCTGAACCTCGACGGCGCGACCGCGGCCCGGATCTTCAGCGGCGGCATCACCGGCTGGAACGATCCCGCGATCGCGGCGCTCAACCCCGGCGTCACGTTGCCGGCCGAGCCGATTCGCGTCGTGTTCCGCAACGACCAGTCCGGCACCACCGACAACTTCCAGCGGTATCTCGACAGCGCCTCCAACGGCGCGTGGGGCAAGGGGGCCGGCAAGACGTTCAACGGCGGTGTCGGCGAGGGCGCCAAGGGCAACGACGGCGCCGCCGCGGCCGTCAAGACCACCGAGGGGGCGATCACCTACGTCGAATGGTCGTTCGCCCAGGCGCAACAACTGAACACGGCCAACGTCCTCACGTCGGCCGGCCCGGACCCGGTGACGATCAGCGCGGAATCCGTGGGAAAGACCATCTCGTCGGCCTTCTTCATCGCCAAGGGCAACGACCTCGCCCTCGACACCATCTCGTTCTATCGGCCCAACCAGCCCGGCGCGTACCCGATCGTGCTGGCGACCTATGAGATCGTGTGCTCGAAATACCCCGACCCGCAGGTCGGCGCGGCGGTAAAGGCATTCCTGCAGAGCGCGATCGGGGCCGGCCAGGACGGCCTGGCGGACAACGGGTACATCCCCATCCCGCAGGAGTTCAAGTCCCGGTTGTCGACCGCGGTCGACGACATCTCATGAGCCATCTCATGACCCGCGGTAGCGGGGGCAGTACGCGGCGACGCTCGCGCCGATGAAGAACCCGGCGCGATAGCCGTCCAGGTTGCTGTTCGTCATCACCTCGGAGGCGATGTCGGACTTCTGCTTACCGAGATCGAGCTCGTCACAGACCTCGTGACCGGCCACGATCGCGGCCTGCGGGGTGGCGAATTCGATGCCCTTGGCCTTCACCGCCGTCACGAAGAGGTTGTCGACGGCGTCGGCGCGCGACGCCGGACAGACCGCGACCGCGAGGCTGAGCAGCGCCAGGGCGAGGCCGGCCGATAGGCGCGCTCGGGTGGTCGTCATCGCTGGGACCTCCCGCTCGGTAGTGATGGGGCCCGTCCGGGCCGCTGCGCACAGAGATCATTGCATGCCGACCTGGCAGGAGGGGCACCAATACCTGACCCGATCACCGCCGTCGTCGTAGCGGATGCGGGTGCCACAGCGACGGCAGGGTTGCCCGGCGCGCCCGTAGACCCACAGCTGCCGACCCGCCCGGGTGTCGCCGGTGGTGCAGCGGTTCCAGCGGAAGCGGTTGGCCCACAGCATGTCTCGGGCGCGGGAGACGAGCCGGCGCGGGTCGGCGACGGCGGCGACCGGTGCGGTGGGCAGGTGGCCGCTGACGAAACACAGTTCGTTGCAGTAGACGTTGCCGATGCCGGCCAGCACCCGCTGGTCCAGCAGCGCCTCGCCGATCGGCCGGTCTGGGTGCGCCGCCAAGTTCGCGGCGGCGCGAGCCGGGTCCCAGTCGGGGCCCAGCAGGTCGGGTCCCAGGTGCGCGACCGCGTCCTGGTCGGCGTCCCGGTCCAGGATCTCCAGCACGCCCAGGTCGACGCCGACCGCGCGAATGCCGTTGGCTTCCAGGATGATCCGGGCGCGGTGATCCACCCGCACCGGGCGGTGGCCGACCCGCCAGCTGCCGTCCATCTTCAGGTGCGAGTGGATGCTGGCTTGCCCCACCCGGATGAACAGGTGTTTGCCGCGGCTGAGCACCTCGTCGACCGCCTGCCCGGTCAGGTCGACGGTGGCGAACCGCGGCACCCGCACGTCGCAGCGCGTCAGCGTGCGCCCGACCAGGTGCTCACGCAGCACGGCCGCGGTGTGCCAGACGGTGTCGCCCTCGGGCATGGGCTATCGCAGCCGCATTCCGCGTGGGGTGCGGGCGAACCCGGCCTCGGCCAGCGCCTCGGCGGCCGGGTTCGGTCCCCCGACGTGGGGTTGCAGCGCCGGCGTGCCGTCGATGCGTTCCACCAGGATCGACGCGACGCGCCGGGCGGCGACCAGGTCGGCCAGCGCAACCGCCGCCGCATGGTGGGCCGCGGGGTCGTCGGTGAACGTCAGCAGCGATCGGCCGCCGCGCTCTAAGAACCAGGCCAGCTCGCCGTCCACCAGCACGACGAGGGCGCCGGCCTTGCGGCCGGGGCGCGCGCCCTCGGCGCTCGAGGTGGGCCAGGGCAGGGCGGCGCCGTAGGGGTTGGCGGGATCGGCGGCGGCCAGCGCGACCGCCCGGTACTCCGGACGCTCCTGGTCGACGTCGTCGGTGTAGCTGCGCAGCCGGTCGACGGTGGACGCGACGGCGAACTGGGCGCCGCCCAGCGACTCGACGAAGTAGCCGCGCTGGCACCTGCCGGCCTCCTCGAACGTGCTCAGCACCTTGTAGAGGGTCGCGAAACCGCCCGGCACGCCCTCGGCCGCCACCGCGCCCCGGGTCAGCACGCCGTGGCGGCCCAGCAGCAGCTCGGCCTGGTAGTGGGCCCGCAGCGTGGAATCCGGCTCGGGCGCCGGCAGGGCCGACCATCTGCCGGCCACGGCCGGGTCGGTGCTGCGGTGCTGGGCGTGCGCGACGCTGTAGCGGCTCAGCCGGGGCGGGCGGCGGGTGCGGTGCGCGGGGACGGATCGCTTGCGGGCCCCGGCGCCGGTCAGCAGGGCGCGCACCGGGGCGAACGTGTCGCCGGTGACCCAGCCGGCCCAGATCAGCTCCCACAGCGCGGTTTTCAGCTCCGACTCACCGATCGCGTCCTGGGCCAGCTGGCGGAAGAAGTACGCGCCGCCCCCGGCCAGCGTGTCCAGGATCGCGCGGTGCGCGTCGGTGAAGTCGAGCTCGGCCAGGCCGGCCAGCGTCAGCGGAGCGGAATCGCTGGCGTGCAGCGCGATCCAGCCGTCGCCCGCCGAGATCGACCCGGCGCCCGACCAGGTCACCTCGCCGGCGGCGAGCAGTTCGTCGAGCATCGCGGGGGAGTAGTCGCGCACCCGCGGGGCCAGCACGAGCGGCTCGAGCGCCGAGGCCGGGATCCGCACGCCGGCCAGCTGATCGATCACGGCGACCAGGCCGTCGAGACCCGACTGCGGCGACGACACGTGGTGCCAGGCCGGCAGGAACCGCCCGTACGCGGCGGTGCTCACCGGCTCCACCTGCGCGCGCAGCGCCGCCAGCGAACGCCGCCGCAGGATGCGCAACACGTCGGCGTCACACCACTGCTCGCCGCCGGCGCCCCCGGATAGTTCGGTGGCGACGAACTCGCCGCGCACCAGCCGGCCGTCGGCCGCCAACCGACCCAAGACGTCGGCCGTGACGCGCAGCCCGAGGCCGAACCTGGCGGCGGCCTCGGCCGTGGTGAACGGGGTGTGCGTGCGCGCGTAGCGCCCCAGCAGCTCGCCCAGCGGGTCGGCCACCGCCTCGGTGAACGCGGTCGGGACGCCCAGCGGGACCGCCACCCCGACCCCGTCGCGCAGCCGGCCGATGTCCTCGATGGCCACCCACCAGCTGCGGCCGGCGAACGGCACGGTCAGCGCGCGCCTGGCGGCCCGCAGGCCCTCCAGCCACCCGGCAACGCTTTTGCCGTCGGCGACGTCAGTGCGGGCCGCGACCTCCTGCTCGGTCAGGGGGCCGAGCAGCCGCAACAGGTCCGCGACCCCCTCGGCGTCGCGGGCGGCCCGGTCGGCTGACAGGTGCTGCAGCTGCCGGCCCGTCGCGGCGATGACGTCGGAGTCGAGCAATTCCCGCAGCTCCACGCGGCCCAGCAATTCGGCCAGCAGCGTGCTGTCCAGGGACAGCGCGGCGGCCCGGCGCTCGGCCAGCGGGGTGTCGCCCTCGTACATGAAGGCGCCGACGTAACCGAACAACAGCGACGCCGCGAACGGGGAGGGCCGCGCGGTTTCCACCTCGAGCACGCGCACCTTGCGCTGGGCGATGCCGGCCATCAGCGCGGTCAGCGCCGGGACGTCGTAGACGTCCTGCAGGCATTCGCGGATGGCCTCGAGCACCACCGGGAAGTCGGGGTACTTGCGGGCCACGTCCAGCAGCTGGGCCGCGCGCTGGCGCTGGTGCCACAGCGGCGAGCGGCGGCCGGGGTGGCGGCGGGGCAGCAGCAGCGCGCGCGCCGCACACTCCCGGAACCGCGACGCGAACAGCGCCGAGCCGCCCACCTCGGCGGTGACGACGGGATCGATCTCGTCGGCGTCGAAGACGAACAGTTCCGCCCCCGGCGGGGTACCGTCTTCGGCGGAAAACTCGGTGTCGGGCAGGCGGACCACGATGCCGTCGTCGGACGCGGTCGGCTTCTCGTCGAGGCCGTAGCGCTCGCGCAGCCGCCGGCCCACCGCCAGCGCGAGCGGCCCATGCACCCGCAGCCCGTACGGCGAGTGCAGGATCACCCGCCAATCGCCGAGCTCGTCACGGAACCGCTCGACCAAAAGGGTGGTGTCGGTGGGGACCACCCCGGCGGCGGTCCGCTGCTCGTCCAGCAGCCCCCACAGGTTGTCGGTCGCGTAGGCGTCGAAACCCAAAGCGGCGCAACGCTTGTCGAAGGCGTCGCGGTCGAGGCCGGCCAGCTGCCCGGTGAACGCGCCGAGCGCGGCGCCCAGCTCGGCCGGGCGGCCCACGTCGTCGCCGCGCCAGAACGGCAGCCGGGCCGGCTGTCCTGGCGCGGGGATCACCAGCACCCGGTCGTGGGTGATCTCGGTGATCCGCCAGCTGGTCGCGCCCAGCGAGATCACGTCCCCCGGTCGGGACTCGTACACCATCTCCTCGTCGAGTTCGCCGACCCGCGAAGGCTTTTCGGCCTCGGAAGCCAGATACACGGTGAACAGCCCGCGGTCCGGGATGGCACCGCCGGACGTGACGGCCAGCCGCTGCGCACCGGGCCGCGCCGTCAGCGTGCCGGTGTCGCGGTCGTAGACCAGGCGCGGGCGCAGCTCGGCGAACTCGGTGGACGGGTACTTGCCGGCCAGCAGGTCCAAGGTGGCCTCGAACACACTGCGGGGCAGGGTCGCGAAGGGCGCGGCCCGCCGCACGGTGTCGAACCACCGGTCGGCGTCCAGCGGCTCCAGCGCGGCCGCCGCGACGGTCTGCTGCGCCAGGATGTCCAGCGGGTTGGCGGGCACCCGCATCGTCTCGATCTGCCCGTCGAGCATGCGCTGCACGGTCACCGCGCACCCGATCAGGTCAGTGCGGTGCTTGGGGAACAGCACGCCGCGCGAGACCTCGCCGACCTGATGGCCGGCCCGCCCGATGCGTTGCAGGCCGCTGGCCACCGATGGCGGCGCCTCCACCTGGATCACCAGGTCGACGGCGCCCATGTCGATGCCCAGCTCCAGGCTGGAGGTTGCCACCACCGCCTTGAGCAGCCCGCGCTTGAGGTCCTCCTCGACCAGGGCGCGCTGCTCCTTGCTGACCGAGCCGTGGTGGGCGCGCGCCAGCAGCGGCGGGGCGCCGAAGCTCTGGCCGCTGCCCATCAGGTGCGCCGGGGCGCCACCGGCCACTTTAGGGTTGGGGTCCGTGTCCAGCGAGATCCCGGCGCGTTCGGCGTGGATCTCGTTGAGCCGGGAGGTGAGCCGCTCGGCCAGTCGCCGCGAGTTGGCGAACACGATGGTCGAGCCGTGCGATTCGATCAGGTCCACCAGCCGGGCCTCGACGTCGGGCCAGATCGAGTTGTTCGCGAGGTTGGCCATGTCGGGCACCGGGACCTGCACCGTGAGCTCGATGGTCTTGGCCGACGGCGGCGCGACCACCCTGGTCCGGGTGGTGGGGCTGCCGCCCGACAGGAAGCGCGCCAGCTCCTCGGGCGGGCGCACGGTGGCCGACAGCCCGATGCGCTGCGCGGGCGGCGCTTGCGACGACGCGCGGCGCAGGTCGTCCAGGCGCTCCAGGGACAGGGCCAGGTGGGCGCCGCGCTTGCCGCCGGCGATGGCGTGAATCTCGTCGACGATCACCGTCTGAACGCCGGCAAGGGTTTCCCGTGCCGCCGACGTCAGCATCAGGAACAGCGATTCCGGGGTGGTGATCAGCACGTCGGGCGGGTGCGCGATGAGCTGCCGGCGGGCCGCGGGCGGGGTGTCGCCGGAGCGGACCCCGACGCTGATGTCCGGCGGGGGCAGGCCGTGCCGCTCGGCGATGCGGGTGAGCCCGGCCAGCGGGGTGCGCAGGTTGCGTTCGACGTCGACCGCCAGCGCCTTGAGCGGCGACACATAGAGCACGCGGGTGCCGGCCGGCCGCTCGGCCGACCCGGCGGGACCGGCTAGGTCAGCCAGGGAGTCCAGGGCCCACAGGAACGCCGCGAGGGTCTTGCCGGATCCGGTCGGCGCGATCACCAGGGTATTGTCGCCGTCGGCGATGGCCTCCCAGGCCTGCGCCTGCGCGGTGGTCGGGGCGGCGAACGTGCCGGTGAACCACTCGCGAGTGACCGCGCTGAACCGGCCCAACGGGTCGGGTGGCCGGGAGTCGGTGCGAGTGCTCACCCAACCATGGTGCCAACGGGCACCGACATCGTGGTCGGTGAGCGCCTTCTCACAGCCTCGCTGTCGCCATCGCGTGCGCCAGCTGCGGCGGGATCTCCGGCACCCGGGCGATGGAGTCGAGCAGCGTGTGCGCGCACGCGTCGGCGAGCCGGTCGGCGTCGGTGGTGGGGTCCATGATCCGCTGCCGGCAGATCTCGAAGGTGAACGCGAGCCAACCCTGGATGATCACCCGCAGGTCCCGCTCGACGTTCGGTTCCAGCGCGCTGGTGTCCGGCATCCCGCTCACGACCTCGCCGATGCGCGACATGATGTGTTCCATCTGGCGGTTCTTGGCCTCGTCGTCGATGCCGAGCAGGACCGGGTCGGACCGGCCCAGCCCGACGTACGCGGCCCAGGCGGCCTCCGGGTTCGACTGGTGATAGGCCATATAGGCCAGCACGCCGGTCCGGATCTCCTCGAACATCGTCATGCCGGGCTCGGGCGGGTTGTTGGTGGCGTCGTAGAGCCGGTCCGCCTCGTCCTTGACCACCGCGGCGAAGAACGCCCGCTTGTCCGGGAAGTAGTGATACATCAGCGCGCGGGAGACGCCCGCGCGTTCGGCTATCTCGTCAATGCGGACCTCGTCATAGGGTCGCTTCCCAAAGACTTCTGCCCCCAAAGCGAGCAGCTCCGCGCGGCGATCCTCAGGGGATAACCGCCTTCTAGCTGTCGGCATGTGTCAGATAGTACCCATTCGGTATGAGACGCCCGCCACATTGGCTCAACTGGCTCAACCAAACTGAACGCCCTGGGCCAGCGGTAAGGCGTCGGAATAATTGACGGTATTGGTACTTCGGCGCATGTAGGCCTTCCACGCGTCCGAGCCGGACTCCCGCCCGCCGCCGGTTTGCTTCTCGCCGCCGAACGCGCCGCCGATCTCGGCGCCCGACGTGCCGATGTTGACATTGGCGATGCCGCAATCGGATTCGTCTAGGAAGCGCTCGGCCTCGCGCAGGTCGGTGGTGAAGATCGCCGACGAAAGTCCTTGCGGCACGGCGTTGTTGAGCGCGATCGCCTCGCCCAGGTCGTCATACGTCAGCACGTAGAGGATCGGCGCGAACGTCTCGGTGGCCACGATGTCGGTCTGTGCGGGCATGCGGACGACGGCCGGCGCGACGTAGTAGGCGCTCGGGTGGGCCTCTTGCCCGTCAGGGCTGGCGAGATGAACGCGCTCGCCGCCGAAGACCTCGCCGCCGTCGGCGCGCGCCTGCTCGAGGGCCCCGACCATGTCGCGGTAGGCGGTCTCGTGGATGAGCGGGCCGACGAGCGTGCCCGGCGCCGACGGGTCGCCGATCGCCAGCCTCCCGCACGCCGCCACGACCCGGGCGACCACCTCGTCGGCCACGGAGCGGTGCACGATGAGCCGGCGCAGGCTGGTGCAGCGCTGCCCGGCGGTGCCGGCGGCGGCGAACACGATGGCCCGCACGGCCAGGTCCAGGTCGGCCGACGGCGTCACGACGGCCGCGTTGTTGCCGCCCAGCTCCAGCAGGGCCCGCCCGAAGCGCGCGGCGACCCGGGGGCCGACGGCTTGGCCCATGCGCACCGAACCGGTGGCGGACACCAACGCGATCCGGTTGTCGTCCACCAGCAGCTCGCCGAGGTCGCGCTCGCCCAGGACCAGGCCGCTGACCGCGGCGGGGGTGCCGACGTCGGCGGCCGCGCGGCCGATCAGTGCCTGGCAGGCCAGCGCCGTCAGCGGCGTCAGCTCCGACGGCTTCCACACGACGGTGTCGCCGCAGACCAGCGCCACGGCCGCGTTCCACGCCCACACGGCGACGGGGAAGTTGAACGCGGTGATCACCCCGACCACACCGAGCGGGTGCCAGGTCTCCAGCAGGCGATGCCCGGGCCGCTCGGACGCGATGGTGCGGCCGTACAGCTGGCGCGACAGGCCCACCGCGAACTGGCAGACGTCGATCATTTCCTGCACCTCGCCGAGCGCCTCGGAGCCGATCTTGCCCACCTCGACGGTCACCAACGTCGCCAGGTCGTCCTTGTGGCGGGTGAGCAGCTCGCCGAGGCGGGCCACCAGCGCGCCCCGCACCGGGGCCGGCGTGGCGCGCCACGCCGTGAACGCGTCGGCGGCGTCGGCGATGATCGCGCAGGCCTGCTCGGGCGTTGTGTGGCCGACGGTGAACAGCACCTCGCCGGTGATCGGCGTGCTGGCGGGCAGCCCGTGCGCGGCCGGGTCGCCGAGCGCGACGCCGACGCCCATCGCTTCATAGGCCGCGCGCACCCGCGACCGCAACTCCTCGGTACGCTCGGTGATCATCGGGTTGCCTCCTCGTAAAGTGCGTACGGGTCGCGGATCTCGCGGCCGATGGCCCCGGCCAGCCACTGCGCGTCGTAGCCGGAGTCGTCGGCCGCCGCCCGCGCCCGGGTTTCGCGGTCCAGGTTGGAGCGGAAGATGCCCGCCGCCGACGCCGGCAGGAAGTCTTCGTAGACGACCGGCGCCGACGGGTCGCCGCCGCGATAGTAGGCCAGCCCCTCGGCGGCCATTTCCGCGTCGGTCGGCGGGAAGTGCCGGTGCCACACCGACGCCGGGTCGGGCGCGCCCATCGCGGCGTCGTAGCGTTCCCGGCCCTTGCGCGTCAGCGCGACCCCGCGCGCCTCGACCTCGCCGAAGCGCACCCGCACGCTGCCCGCGGTGACGCGGCCGTCCCGGCCGCGAAACAGGCAGGGCTCGGCGAGCGCGCGAAAAGAGGTCTGGCGCAACAGGACCGCGGGGCCGTCGGTGCGGGGCGGCCCCTGGATGGTGTCGATCATGGTGATGCCGCGCGCGGTCATCCGCCGATACAGCTCGTCGATGTCGAGCACCCGCGGCGTCAGGTGGTTGATGTGGGTGGAGCCCACCCCGGCGATGTCGGCGGCCACCGCCGACACCCGCGACAACTCGTCGTACCAGGATTTGTCGATCGGCTCGCGGGACAGCGCGAACGCCGCCACCGCCGCGGAGACGAACGCGGGCGCCTCGTCAGCGGCGCAGCCGCCGTCGGCCGCAATCGTTCGCGCCCGCTCGACCAAGGCGGGGTCGAACAGCCGCCGGCGCGCGACGAAGGTCTCCACCCGGGCCCGCAGCCCCGGGGGAAAGTAGCGCGCGTCCCGGGTGGCGAGCATCGAGGTGAATACCCGAAACGGGTTGCGCGCCAACTCATCCGCGTCGAGGGGACGAAAGGCCGTGGACACCACCGGAATCGGCGAGGCGGCGCGGCGCAGGTCGTAGTAGCCCACCGGGTACATGCCGAAGGCGGCGAACAGGTCGGCGACGGCGGCCAGTTCGGCCGGGCTGCCGACCCGGATCGCGCCGTGCCGCTCCGCGGTGACCCGATCCAGCGACCCCAGGCGTTCGGCATCGGTATGTCGCGTCACGTGGGCGGCGTTGACCTGGCCGCTCACCTCGACCAGCGTGCCGTACGCGGGGACCTCCCCGGCGTACATGGCGGACAGCCCGGCCGCGAATCGGGCGCGCAGCTGCCACGCCGCCAGCGTGCCCTGCCGGGGGCTCATGGCACGCCGTCGATTTCGGCTTTGCTGCGATAATCTCCGCCCATGGGTGACGCGCTCGACGAGATTGACCGGACCCTGGTGCGCGAGCTGGTCGCCAACGGTCGCGCGACCCTGGCGGAGCTGGCCGCGAAGGCGGGCCTGTCGGTCTCCGCGGTGCAGTCCCGGGTGCGCCGGCTGGAGTCGCGCGGCGTGGTGTCGGGGTATTCCGCGCGGATCAACCCGGAGGCGGTCGGGCACCTGCTCTCGGCGTTCGTGGCCATCACTCCCTTGGATCCCTCTCAACCCGATGATGCGCCCGCCCGCCTGGAACACATCGCTGAGATCGAGTCGTGTCACTCGGTGGCCGGCGAGGAGAGCTATGTCCTGCTGGTTCGCGTCGAGTCCGCGCGGGCGCTCGAGGACCTGCTGCAGCGGATCCGCACGGCGGCCGACGTCCAGACGCGAAGCACCATCATCCTCAATACTTTTTACAGTGATCGGCAATACATACCATAATATTTCCTGTATATATGCCGTAGCACCGTAAGAATCACGCTAGGATGAGCGGCATGACCGCCGCCGTCACCGACCGTGTCCGCGAGACGTTGTCCCGCAGCATGCTGGTCGACGGTTTCGACCTGGTGCTGGACCTGACGCGGTCGGCCGGCTCCTGCCTGGTCGACGCCCGGGACGGCCGCCGTTACCTCGACATGTTCACGTTCGTCGCGTCGTCGGCGCTGGGCATGAACCACCCGGCGCTGGCCGACGACGAGGAGTTCCGCGCGGAGCTCCTGGCGGCGGCGCTGAACAAGCCGAGCAACCCCGACGTGGCCACGGCGGCAATGGCCGGCTTCGTCGAGACCTTCGTCCGGGTGCTGGGCGACCCCGCGTTGCCGCACCTGTTCTTCGTCGAGGGCGGCGCGCTGGCGGTGGAGAACGCGCTCAAGGTCGCGTTCGACTGGAAGAGCCGCCACAACGAGGCGCGCGGGATCGACCCGGCGCTGGGCACGCGGGTCCTGCATTTGCGCGGCGCGTTCCACGGTCGCAGCGGCTACACGCTGTCGCTGACCAACACCAAGCCGGTGGCCGTGGCCCGCTTCCCGAAGTTCGACTGGCCGCGCATCGATGCGCCCTATGTCCGGCCGGCGACGGACATGGACGCGCTCGAGGCCGAGTCGTTGCGGCAGGCCCGGGCGGCGTTCGACGCGCACCCGCACGACGTCGCGTGCTTCGTGGCCGAGCCCATTCAGGGGGAGGGCGGCGACCGCCACTTCCGTCCCGCATTCTTCGCCGCGATGCGCCGGTTGTGCGACGAATACGACGCCCTGCTGATCTTTGACGAGGTCCAGACCGGCTGCGGGCTGACCGGAACGCCGTGGGCCTACCAGCAGCTGGGCGTGCAACCCGATGTGGTGGCGTTCGGCAAGAAGACGCAGGTGTGTGGGGTCATGGCCGGCCGCCGGGTCGACGAGGTCCCCGACAACGTGTTCGTGGTCGCCTCCCGGCTCAGCTCGACCTGGGGCGGCAACCTGGCCGACATGGTGCGGGCCCGCCGCATCCTGCAGGTGATCGAGGCCGACGGGTTGTTTGAACGCGCCGCCGAACACGGGCGCTACCTGCTGGGCCGGCTGGTCGAGCTGGCTCAGGACTTCCCGGCCGTGGTTCTCGATCCCCGCGGCCGCGGCCTGATGTGCGCGTTCAGCCTGCCGAGCAGCCGCGCGCGTGAGGCGGTGATCGCCCAACTGTGGCAACGTCGCGTGATCGCGCTGCGCTGCGGGGAGGACGGCGTCCGATTCCGGCCGCCGCTGACGGTCACCCGCGGGGAGATCGACGCGCTGGTTTGCGCCCTGAGCGGCGCATTGACGGCTGTGACGTGGGGCTGAGGCGGTTTACCGTGAGAGGGCGCCGGGTATCCGGATCTGCATCATCGTGGCGCGTAACCAATGCGGCGCAGCGAACGATTAACCAAGAAATCAGGGCCGGGACACGGGGGACGACTATGCAAACGGCGGATCAGCGGTCGCCGGGTGACCGCTTGGGGCAGGAGGACCGCGAGGTGCACGCGGCCATCCGGTTTGCCGCCCTGGCCGCGGTCGCGGGCATGGGCTTCCTAGTTCTTGCCGCGTTGTGGGTCAGCACCTGCCCCGGAACGGGCGTCGACACGGCGGCCTGTGGCACGCCCCAGCGCACAATGCTGGCGCTGGGCGGTCCGCTGATCCTGCTGGCCGGGGCGCTCTGGGCGTTCCTGCGCACCTACCGGGTATGGAAGGCCCACGGCACCTGGTGGGGGTGGCACGGCGCGGGCTGGTTCCTGCTGACGCTGATGGTGGTGGCCCTCGGCCTTGGTGTATCCCCGATCGCCGGGCCGGTGCTGGCCCTATGACCTGCGCCGACTAGACGCGCGAGTCGGGGCGCGCGGGGCTCTGGGTCTTCGGGCCGCTCTCGGTTCGTGGGACGAAGCGCCATTGCTCGTCGATGCGGCCCACGCGGCGGTGCTCCGCGACGAACCACAACGCCCCGGCGATCGTTCCGAGCACGGCCACCAGGCTGGTAGTGGCGACCCATTCGTAGTGGCCGTAGGCGGCCGCGGCCGTGGTGCTGATCATTCCGCCCAGCGCGACGAGGAACAGGATGAACCCGGGCCAGTACAGGTTGTCCTTCATCGAGAAACCGGCGTGCGGTTGCGTCGTCCGGAAGTGGTCCGTCGGATCGCGATGCCTGTCGCTCATCACCCCTCCTTCGGTCGTTTCAGGTCGTCGAGCCGGCCGTGTCGCGAACCGGCATCTCGGGCAGCGAAATCGCCCCGATCGTGGTCACCAGCCACACGATGATCGTCGCGGCGAGCCAGGAGGCGGCGCCGTGGATGGTGAGCCCGTGGGTGAACGTGGCGGCCAGGCTCAGCGCGACCAGGGTCAACACCAGCCCGGCGCCCCCGAGTAACAGCGACGCGTAGGCCCGCGGCAACTTCACGATCAGCAGCGACAGGCTTGCCTGCGCAACGGAGAACAACAGCACGGCGACGATGAACCCCGAGGCCGATACCGAGACGCCGGGCACAACCCAGGCCGCCGCCAGCAGGCCGACGGCCCACGACGCGAGAAGCACAACCGCACGAAGCAGAGCCTGCTTCATGCCAACAAGTGTAGGTCGCGGCGTGGACGGTGTTAAGGGTTCGCCGACGGGGTTATTCGCCGCCGCAAGTGGGTATCAGCTGTACACCATGATGAGTGCCGGAAGGGTTGCGTCAGCGACACCGACATCGATGCCCACTGCCATAGATATGACCAGCGGCGGCGATTGTGACTAATCGGTTGGAACCCACGGTCGACGGCGGGCTGCGCGGCAATAGTAATGTCAAGCAGACATTGCCGGGAGACCATATGACCGATCCGGGAGTTCGCGCGAACACGCGTCAACGCGGCCAGCGCGCCGTCGAGCTGCACGTCGCGGCACGCCTCGAGAACCTGGCGATGCTGCGCACGCTGGTCGGTGCCATCGGCACCTTCGAGGACCTGGACTTCGATGCGGTCGCCGACCTGCGGCTCGCGGTGGACGAGGTGTGCACCCGCCTGATTCGGTCGGCCACGCCGGGTGCGACGCTGGTGGTCGTGGTCGACCCGCACGACGACGAGTTGGTGGTCGAGGCCTCCGCGGCGTGCGACACCCACGACGTGGTGGCGCCCGGCAGCTTCAGCTGGCACGTCCTGACCTCCCTGGCCGATGAAGTCCAGACCTTCCACGACGGTCGCGAACCCGATGAGACCGGAAGTGTTTTCGGTATCACGCTGACCGCGCGACGGGCGGCCTCTAGCAGGTGACAGCGCGAGCTGCCGGCGGTTCGGTTTCGCGGCCGAACGAGTATGCGGACGTCCCGGACATGTTCCGGGAGTTGGCTGGCGTCGCCCCCGACTCGATGGAATTCCAGCGCCAGCGGGACAAGATCGTGGAGCGGTGCCTGCCGCTGGCCGACCACATCGCCCGCCGGTTCGAGGGCCGCGGCGAACCGCGCGACGACCTGGTCCAGGTGGCGCGGGTCGGCCTGGTCAACGCCGTCGTCCGCTTCGACGTCGAGACCGGGTCGGACTTCGTCTCGTTCGCGGTGCCCACGATCATGGGCGAGGTCCGCCGCCACTTCCGCGACAACAGCTGGTCGGTCAAGGTCCCGCGCCGCCTGAAGGAACTGCACCTGCGGCTGGGCACCGCCACCGCCGACCTGTCCCAGCGGCTCGGCCGGGCGCCGACGGCGACCGAACTCGCCGCCGAACTCGGCATGGAGCGTGACGAGGTGGTCGAGGGCCTGGTGGCGGGCAGCTCCTACAACACGCTGTCCATCGACACCGGTGGCGGCAGCGACGACGACGACGCCCGCGCCATCGCCGACACGTTGGGCGACGTGGACGCCGGCCTCGACCGCATCGAGGATCGCGAGGCGCTGCGCCCGCTGCTCGAGGCGCTGCCCGAGCGGGAACGAATGGTGCTGGTGCTCAGGTTTTTCGAGTCGATGACGCAGACGCAGATCGCCGAGCGGGTCGGGATCTCACAGATGCACGTGTCGCGCCTTTTGGCCAAGTCGCTAACGCGGCTGCGGGACCAACTGAAGTAGCGGTCGCGACCCGTCGCGCTCGGCCCGTGCGGGGCGCAGCAGCGGCTCGGCTTGCGGCGTCGTCACCGGCAGGGTGCCGTCGGGGTCGCAGATCCTCAGCAACCGCGCTACGGCCGGGCTCGGCACCATGGCCCAGTGCACCTGGGCGGCCGAGCAGGCGACGTTGATCCGGTGCAGCGCCGAAAAGCCAGCGGTACCAATGAATTCCAGGCCGCGCAGGTCGACGATGATCCGGCGGGCGCGCCTGACGCTGCGTTGCGCGTAGATGGCGAGCTGGTCGGCGTTGGCGGCGTCGAGCTCACCGTCGACGGTGAGCACCGCCCCCAGCGCGCTCGCGCGGGAGGAGAATTGTGCGGTTCGGCTTTGTTGCCAAGATTGGGCCACAGACATGCGTGTCTCCGTCATTTGGAGGATCCTGCTGTGGATGACGTCAGACGGTCGGTGATAGTTCAAGACCGGGAGTTCGCACCCCGCGTGCCTGGCGTGATCCGGGTGGCTGTGAACTCAACCTGACCCGACCCTACCCGCGGCGGGCAGGGTCGGACAACATTTGGTTGATCTGGGATTCAATTGATCCCGGATCTATTTGATCTCGGCGAGGACGGTGCCCTGGGTGATGGCCGCGCCGGCCTCGACGGCAAGCCCGGTGATGGTGCCGTCCTTGTGCGCGGTGACCGGGTTTTCCATCTTCATGGCCTCGAGGACCACGACCAGGTCGCCGGCGGCGACCTCCTGACCCTCCTCCACCGCGACCTTGACCACGGTGCCCTGCATGGGCGCCGTCACCGCGTCGCCGGAGGCGGCCACCCCCGCGTGCGATCCGCGCTTGCGCGGCTTGGGCTTCTTGCGGATGACCCCGGCCGGGTCGGCCGAACCGTTGGCCAGGGCCAGGTCGCCGGGCAGCGAGACTTCGAGCCGGCGGCCGCCGACCTCGACGACCACCGTCTGCCGGGGCCGGGCGTCCTCTTCGTCGATCGGCTCGCCGCCGGTGAAGGGCTCGATGGTGTTGTTCCACTCGGTCTCGATCCAGCGGGTGTGCACCGAGAAGCCGTTCTCGTCACCGATGAACGCCGGGTCTCTCACCACCGCGCGGTGGAACGGGATAACGGTCGCCAAGCCTTCGACGTGGAACTCGTCGAGGGCCCGGCGGGCGCGCGCCAACGCCTCGGTGCGGTCGGCGCCGTAGACGATCAGCTTGGCCAGCATCGAGTCGAACTGGCCGCCGATCACCGATCCCGCCTCGACGCCCGAGTCCAGCCGGACGCCCGGGCCGCTGGGCGTCTCGTACTTGGTGACGGGCCCCGGGGCGGGCAGGAAGCCGCGCCCGGCGTCCTCGCCGTTGATCCGGAACTCGATGGCGTGCCCGCGCGGGGTGGGGTCCTCGGTGATGTCGAGCTTCTCGCCGTTGGCGATCTTGAACTGCTGCAACACCAGGTCGATGCCCGCGGTCTCCTCGGTGACGGGGTGCTCGACCTGCAGGCGGGTGTTGACCTCCAGGAAGGAGATCAGGCCGTCCTGGCCGACCAGGTACTCGACGGTGCCCGCGCCGTAGTAGTGGGCCTCCTTGCAGATCCGCTTGGCCGACTCGTGGATCTCCTTGCGCTGCGCGTCGGTCAAGAACGGCGCCGGCGCCTCCTCGACCAGCTTCTGGAAGCGGCGCTGCAGCGAGCAGTCGCGGGTGCCGGCCACGACGACGTTGCCGTGCTGGTCGGCGATCACCTGCGCCTCGACGTGGCGGGGCTTGTCCAGGTACCGCTCGACGAAGCATTCGCCGCGGCCGAACGCGGCGACGGCCTCGCGGGTGGCCGACTCGAACAGCTCGGGGATCTCCTCGAGGGTGCGGGCGACCTTCATGCCGCGCCCGCCGCCGCCGAACGCGGCCTTGATGGCGATCGGCACGCCGTACTCCTCGGCGAAGGCCACCACCTCGTCGGCGTCCTTGACGGGGTCCGGGGTGCCGGGCACCAGCGGCGCCTGGGCGCGGGCGGCGATGTGGCGGGCGGTGACCTTGTCGCCGAGGTCGCGGATCGACTGCGGGCTGGGGCCGATCCAGATCAGGCCGGCGTCGATGACCGCCTGCGCGAAGTCGGCGTTCTCGGAGAGGAAGCCGTAGCCGGGGTGGACGGCGTTGGCGCCGGACTTCTCCGCCGCGTCGAGGAGCTTGCCGAAGTCCAGGTAGGACTCCGCGGACGTCTGACCCCCCAGGGCGAACCCCTCGTCGGCCAGCCGCACGTGCGGCGCGTCGGCGTCGGGCTCGGCATACACCGCCACGCTGGGCAGGCCCGCGTCGCGGGCCGCACGGATCACCCGGACGGCGATCTCACCGCGATTGGCGACGAGCACCTTGGAGATCCTCGAGCTGGCGTGACTAGCCACTTCGCCTCCTGTTCGGCTGGACGTCATATGCGTCTCTAAGAGAAATTCTTACAAGTCTTGTCCCGGGGAAGTTTATGCGGCGCGCCGTAGCGGCTGATACCCGGTCTCCAAATCCGTTCCTGATCAGGCCGTCTCGCGTAATCGCCGCTTGATGCGGGCCAGCATCGCCGACATGCCGCGCAGCCGCAGCGGGCTGATCAGCGCGGCCAGGCCCAGCTCGGTGTAGAAGTCCTCGGGCACCGCGAGGATGTCCGCCGCCGGTTGCTCGTCCAGACCGGCGGCCAGGATCGACGCGAACCCCCGGGTGGTGGGCGCCTCGGCGGGCGCGCTGAAGTGCAGGCGCACCCGGTTGCGGTCGCTGGCGTCGACGTGCAGGAACAGCGGCGACTGGCACTCGGGCACCGGTTCCATCGCCGCCTCTTCGAGGTCGGCCGGCAGCGCGGGAAGGTCGTTGGCGAACTCCAGCAGCAGCGTCAGCTTGTCCTGGCCCTGGACTTCGGCGAAGTCGGACACCACCTCGGCCAGGGGGGCGGGCATGCTCATCAGACCGGAACGGCTCCCGGCTGCTCGCCCGCTACGATCGGCACCCGCACGGTGTTGCCCCACTCGGTCCACGATCCGTCGTAGTTGCGGACCCCGGGCTTGCCCAGCAGGTGGGTTAGCACGAACCAGGTGTGGCTGGACCGCTCGCCGATGCGGCAGTAGACGACGGTCTTGTCGTCCGGCCGCAGGAAGCCGTAGAGCTCCTCGAGCTCGGCGCGGGGACGGAAGCGGCCGCTCTCGTCGACCGCCTTGCCCCACGGGATCGACACGGCGGTGGGGATGTGCCCGGCCCTCAGCGCCCCCTCCTCGGGGTAGTCGGGCATGTGGGTGCGCTTGCCGGTGTACTCGTCCGGCGAGCGCACGTCGATGAGCGGCTCGGAACCGAGGATGGCCAGCACGTCGTCCTTGTACGCGCGGATAGGCGCATCGTTGCGCTGCACGACGGGATAGCCGCTCGACGTCGTGGTCGGGACGTCCAGGGTGGTGTCGCGGCGCTCGGCCAGCCACAGGTCGCGACCGCCGTTGAGCAGGCGCACGTCGGGGTGGCCGAACAACGTGAAGACCCACAGCGCGTAGGCCGCCCACCAGTTGCTCTTGTCGCCGTAGATCACCACCGTGTCGTCGCGGGCGATGCCCTTGCGGTCCATCAGCTCGGCGAACTGCTCGCCGTTGATGTAGTCGCGGACCCGCGGGTCGTTGAGGTCGGTGTGCCAGTCGATCTTGACCGCGCCGGGGATGTGGCCGACGTCGTAGAGCAACACGTCCTCGTCGGACTCGACGATCGCCAGGCCGGGGGCGCCCATGTTGGCGGACAGCCAGTCAGCGGTGACCAGTCGTTCGGGGTGGGCGTATTCGGTCAGGGACGGGTCTGGATCGGGGGGTAAGGACACGACTCCGAGCCTACCGCCGGCTCTCCCACAGCGAGGCCACGGACAACCCGGCTCGCTCCAGCAGCTCACGCAGCAGCGGCAGGCTCACGCCGATCACGTTCGACGGATCGCCCTCGATCCCGTCGACGAACCAGCCGCCCAGCCCGTCCAGGGTGAAGCCGCCGGCCACCCGCAGCGGCTCGCCGTCGGCTACGTACGCCCGCAGATCCGCCTCGGCAGGGGCGGCGAAATGCACTGTGGTGCAGGCGGATTGGACCTCGCGGTGGGTGATCGCGCCGTGGCGCAGCCGCAGCAGGCAGTGCCCGGTGTGCAGCCGGCCCGAGCGGCCGCCCATCAGCCGCCACTGGATCATCGCGGCCTCGGGCGATCCCGGCTTCCCGCACAGCCGGCCGTCGATGGCCAGCATCGAATCACAGCCCAGCACAACGCAATCCGCCGCGGTCGCGCCGTCGAGCCGCCCGGCGACGTCGTCGGCCTTGGCCGCGGCCAGCGCGCAGACCACCTGGTCGGGTGGGGCGGCGGGTGCCAGGCCCGCGGCGACTAGGTCCTCGTCGACGCCGGACACCACGACGAGCGGATCGAGGCCCGCCTGGCGCAGCACCTTGAGGCGGCCCGGCGAGGCCGACCCCAGCACCAGCCGGGTCAATGCCGCATGTGTGTCATCTGCTGCATGGTCAGCCGCTGGTAGTTCGACATCGCGTAGCGCAGCCGGTCGACCGGCAAGCCCCAGCGGGTGCTCTCCGGCTGGGTGGGCTCGGGCGAGGCGGCGCCGACGCCGCCGAGCACGGCAACCAGCGCCGCCAGCTCCGCGTCGGTGGGGTTCCCCTTGAGTACCTGGATGTGCGGCTCGTGGTGAGCGTCGTCGGTCACAGCGGAATGTTCCCGTGCTTCTTGGGCGGGAGGTGGCTGATCTTGCGTTCCAGCAGGCGCAGCGACGTGCCGATGTAGCCGCGGGTGTACGACGGCGGGATCACCGCGTCGACGTAGCCGCGCTCGGCCGCGACGTAGGGGTTGACCAGTGTGTCCTCGTACTCCTGCTGCAGCTGCAGGCGCAACGCGTCCACGTCCTCGCCGTTGCGCGCGGCCTCGGCCAGCTGCTGGCGGTACACGAAGCCGACCGCGCCGGAGGCACCCATCACCGCGATCTGGGCCGTCGGCCAGGCCAGGTTGACGTCGCAGCCCATGTCCTTGGAACCCATGACGCAGTAGGCGCCGCCGTAGGCCTTGCGGGTGATGACCGTGATCTTGGGCACGGTCGCCTCGCCGTAGGCGTACAGCAGCTTGGCCCCGCGCCGGATGATGCCGTTGTACTCCTGGCCGGTGCCCGGCAGGAAGCCCGGGACGTCGACCAGCATCACGATCGGGATGTTGAAGCAGTCGCAGGTCCGCACGAAGCGGGCCGCCTTCTCCGAGGCGTTGATGTCCAGGCAGCCGGCGAACTGGGTCGGCTGGTTGGCCACGATCCCGACCGGCCGGCCGTCGATGCGGCCGAACCCGACAACGATGTTCTGTGCGTAACCGCCCTGGATCTCCAGGAACTCGTCGTCGTCGAGGATCCGGGTGATCACCTCGTGCATGTCGTAGGGCTGGTTGGGCGAGTCCGGGATCAGCGTGTCCAGCTCGAGGTCCTCGTCGGTGAGGTTCTCCTCGATGGGACCGGCGGGGGCGGGCTCGGCGTACCGGGGCGGGTTGGTGGCGTTGTTCGGCGGCAGGTAGCTGAGCAGGTCGCGGACCCAGTCGAAGGCGTCCTGCTCGCCGGAGGCGACGTAGTGCAGCGTGCCCGACTTGGCCATGTGGGTGTGGGCGCCGCCGAGCTCCTCCATGGTGACGTCCTCACCGGTGACCGTCTTGATGACGTCCGGGCCGGTGATGAACATCTGGCTGGTCTGGTCCACCATGACGACGAAGTCGGTCAGGGCGGGGGAGTAGACGTGCCCGCCGGCGGCCGCGCCCATGATCAGCGAGATCTGCGGGATGACGCCGGACGCGATGATGTTGTTGCGGAAGATGCGGCTGTACAGGCCCAGCGAGACCACGCCCTCCTGGATGCGCGCCCCGGCGCCGTCGTTGATGCCGATGAGCGGGCGGCCGGTCTTGATCGCCAGCTCCTGCACCTTGACGATCTTCTCGCCGTACACCTCGCCGAGGCTGCCGCCGAACACCGTGGCGTCCTGGCTGAAGATGCACACGTCGCGGCCGTCGATGGTGCCGTAGCCGGTGATCACGCCGTCGCCCAGCGGGCGGTTCTTGTCCAGCCCGAAGTTGGTGCTGCGGTGTTTGGCCAGCGCATCGAGCTCAACGAACGAGTCCTCGTCGAGCAGGGCCAGGATGCGCTCGCGGGCGGTCAGCTTGCCCTTGGCGTGCACCTTCTCGACGGCCTCTTCGCCGACCGGGTGCAGCGACTCCTCCCGCCGCTTGTGCAGCTCGGCCAGCTTGCCCGCGGTGGTGTGGATGTCGATGGTGTGCTCGGCGGCGGGCTCGGCCGTGTGGTCGGTAACGCTTGTCATGGGACTCGATGGTATCGGCAGGCCCCGCGCCGGTGCTTAGGCTGGGTGGAGTGACGGACCGCGATTCGCTTCGGCAGCCGCTGGATCAGGCCGCGTTGCGCGCCGAGCTGATCGGGACCGGGCTGGGCTGGCGCCGGCTCGACGTCGTGGAGCAGACCGGCTCCACCAACGCCGACCTCTTGGCGCGCGCCGCGGCGGGCGACGACGTCGCCGGGGCGGTGCTGATCGCCGAGCACCAGACGGCCGGCCGCGGGCGCCACGGGCGCGGCTGGACGGCCAGCCGGCGGGCCCAGATCACGATGTCGGTGGGCGTCAGCGTCGTCGACGTCCCCACCGAGGGCTGGGGCTGGCTGTCGCTGGCCACCGGGGTGGCGATCGTCGACGCGGTGCTGGCCGTCACCGGGGTGCAGGCGGGCCTCAAGTGGCCCAACGACGTGCTGGCCGGTCCGCCGGATTCCCCGGGCAAGCTGGCCGGCATCCTCGCCGAGGTGGCCCGCCCGGTCGTGGTGATCGGCTTGGGGCTCAACGTGACTCAGGCCCCCGACGAGGTCGACGGGCCCGGCGCCACGTCGCTGTTCGACCTCGGCGTGCCCGACCCGGACCGGGGCCGGCTGGCCGGCGCGGTGCTGACCGAACTGGGCAGGCGGATCGTGGCCTGGCGGGCCGCGCGGGGCGCCGACTGGGCGCTGGCGGCCGACTACCGGGCGCGCAGCCTGACCATCGGGCGCCCGGTGCGCGCCGTGCTGCCCGGCGACAAGGAGGTCGTGGGCACCGCGACCGCCGTCGACGACCAGGGCCGGTTATGTCTGGAGGCCGGCGGCCAAACCGTCGTCGTTTCCGCCGGTGACGTCGTGCATCTGCGCCAGCAGCGGTAGCTTTTCTCACGTGAGCTATCCGGACAACGCCCTGGCCGCCGGCGAGCAGGTTGTCCTGCACCGCCACCCGCACTGGAAGCGGTTGATCTGGCCCGTCGTGGTGCTGGTGCTGGCGACCGCGCTGGCCGCGTTCGGCTCCGGCTACCTCAACTCGACGCACTGGGAGCAGCTCGCCAAGAACATCATCTACGGCGTCATCTGGGGCATCTGGCTGGTGATCGTCGGCTGGCTCACGCTCTGGCCGCTCCTGGGCTGGCTGACCACGCATTTCGTCGTCACCAACCGCCGGGTGATGTTTCGGCACGGGGTGCTCACGCGCAGCGGCATCGACATCCCGCTGGCGCGGATCAACAGCGTGGAGTTCCGGGACCGCTTGAGCGAGCGCATGTTTCGCACCGGAACGCTGATCATCGAGTCGGCGTCACAAGACCCGTTGGAGTTCTACAACATTCCGCGGCTGCGCGAGGTGCACGCGCTGCTGTATCACGAAGTTTTCGACACCCTCGGTTCCGAGGAGTCGCCGAGCTGACCGAATCGGCTCGCCTTTTTCCGCCACGACCGCAACAGGGTGACGTTGCTCTTCTCCAGCTCGTCCTCCAGCACCTCGGCGAAACCGCCTGCGGTAAGGGCGGATTCGATCGCCTTGTCGGGGTTGCGGGCGAACTCGTCGGGGAACACCCAGCGCCGGAATGCCCAGAAGCGGAACGCCATCTGCAGCAGGTTGCCGATGATGTAGGCCGAGATGAAGTCGGTGATGTTCTCCAGCGTCAGCGACACCTCGGGCACCCGCAGCTGCAGCACGTAGTGCGAAAACCACAGCGGCGCCATGGAAAGCAGCACGCCCACGCCGCTGAAGGCGAAGAACAAGAACGCCTCGTGGTGGCGCTCGCGGCCGCCGCGGTCGCGGAAGCTCCACTCCCGGTTCAAGACGTAGGAGGCGATGACCGCGACGATGCCCGCGATCACCTTGGCGGTCACCGGCTTGGGTTCGAGGATCGTCAGCTTGAGGGTGTAGAAGATCGCCGAGTCGATGACGAACGTGGTGCCGCCGACGATCGCGAATTTGATCAGCTCGTGATGGCGCAGCAAATGAGGCTGAACGGCCTCTGGCAGGCGCGAAATTACGGCATCGGCGAAGGACACAACACGTCAGTGTACGGACGGACGCGAAAACGACGCAAAATCGGCGTCGCCGCGGGCCGTGACACCATGATTGCCGTGCCGAACAAGCGCTCACCGAAGGCCGCCCCCGTCGTGGCGATGGTCGGCGGCGGTCAGCTCGCCCGCATGACCCACCAGTCCGCGATCGCGCTGGGGCAGACGCTGCGGGTGCTGGCGACCGCCCCCGGCGAATCGGCCGCGCAGGTCAGCCCCGACGTGATGATCGGCTCGCACGCCGATCTCGACGACCTGCGCCGGGTCGCGGCCGGGGCCGACGTGCTGACCTTCGACCACGAGCACGTCCCGACCGAGCTGCTGGAGAAGCTGGTCGCCGAGGGCGTCAACGTGGCGCCGCCGCCGCACGCCCTGGTGCACGCCCAGGACAAGCTGGTGATGCGGCGGCGGTTGGAGGCGCTGGGCGCACCGGTGCCGAGGTATGCCGGCATCGGCAACCTGGACGAGCTCGAGGCCTTCGCCGCGCGGGTGGGCGGTCCCGTCGTCGTCAAAGCCGTCCGCGGCGGCTACGACGGGCGCGGGGTGCGGATGGCCCGCGACCCCTTGCACGCCCGCGAAATCGCGGCCAGCTTCCTGGCCGACGGCGTGCCGGTGATGGCCGAGGAGCAGGTGAACCTGCGCCGCGAACTGTCGGCCCTGGTGGCGCGCTCGCCGTTCGGGCAGGGCGCGGCCTGGCCCGTGGTGGAGACGGTGCAGCGGGACGGGATCTGCGTGCAGGTGATCGCGCCCGCGCCGGACCTGGACGACGGCGTGGCCTCCGGGGCCCAGCAGCTGGCGTTGCGGTTGGCCGCCGAACTCGGTGTCGTCGGCGTGCTGGCGGTCGAGCTGTTCGAGACGACCGATGGTGCGCTGCTGGTCAACGAGCTCGCGATGCGGCCGCACAACTCCGGGCACTGGACCATGGACGGGGCGCGCACCAGCCAGTTCGAGCAGCACCTGCGCGCGGTGCTGGACTACCCGCTCGGCGACACCGACGCCATCGCGCCGGTGACCGTGATGGCCAACGTGCTGGGCGCCCCGCAGACCCCGGCGATGAGCATGGACGAACGGCTGCACCACCTGTTCGCGCGGATGCCCGACGCCCGGGTTCACCTCTACGGCAAAGAGGAGCGGCCCGGCCGCAAGATCGGGCACGTCAACTTCCTGGGCGCGGACCCGGCGGGGCTGATCCAGCTGCGTGAACGCGCCGACCTGGCGGCACACTGGTTGTCACACGGGCAGTGGACGGACGGATGGGACCCACATGCGCGCCGGTGACGATGCAGAGCAAAAGAGCGATGTGGGGGCACCTCCCGCTTGCGGGGGAGAGGAACGGCGCAATATGGGTGAGCGGGCGCGCGTCGGCGTCATCATGGGCAGCGACAGCGACTGGTCGGTGATGGCCGACGCCGCCGAGGCGCTGGCCGAGTTCGACGTCCCGGCCGAGGTCCGGGTGGTCTCGGCGCATCGCACGCCGCAGGTGATGTTCGACTACGCGCGCACGGCGGCCGACCGCGGCCTGCAGGTGATCATCGCCGGCGCCGGCGGCGCCGCGCACCTGCCCGGAATGGTCGCCTCAGCCACGCCGCTGCCGGTGATCGGCGTGCCGGTGCCGCTGGCCCGCCTAGACGGCCTGGATTCGCTGCTGTCGATCGTGCAGATGCCGGCCGGCGTTCCGGTCGCCACGGTCTCGATCGGCGGCGCCCGCAACGCGGGCCTGCTCGCGGTGCGCATCCTGGCCGCGACCGACGCGGCGCTGCGGGCGCGGCTCGTCGCGTTCTCCGACGAGCTGGCCGAGACCGTGCGTGCCAAGGATTCGGCGCTGCAACAGCGCCACGGTAAAGTTACCGGCGAGTAGCTTAGCGAGTGCAAGGAGGCCGACCATGGCTGGATGGGCCGGAAACCCGTCTTTCGATCTGTTCCAACTGCCCGAGGAACACCGGGAGCTGCGGGCGGCGATCCGCGCGCTGGCGGAGAAGGAGATCGCGCCGCACGCGGCCGAAGTGGACGAGAACGCGCGGTTCCCGCAGGAGGCGGCCGACGCGCTGAACGCGTCGGGGTTCAACGCGGTGCACGTGCCGGAGGAGTACGGCGGGCAGGGCGCGGACTCGGTCGCGGCGTGCATCGTCATCGAGGAAGTGGCCCGCGTCGACGCGTCCGCCTCGTTGATCCCGGCGGTGAACAAGCTGGGCACCATGGGCCTGATCCTGCGCGGCTCGGAGGAGCTGAAGAAGCAGGTGCTGCCCTCGCTCGCGGAGGGCGGCGCGCTGGCGTCCTACGCGCTGTCCGAGCGGGAGGCCGGCAGCGACGCGGCGTCGATGCGCACCCGCGCCAAGGCCGACGGCGACGACTGGATCCTCAACGGCGCCAAGGCCTGGATCACCAACGGCGGCAAGTCGACCTGGTACACGGTGATGGCCGTCACCGACCCGGACAAGGGCGCCAACGGCATCTCGGCGTTCATCGTGCACATCGACGACGAGGGCTTCACCGTCGGCCCCAAGGAGAAGAAGCTCGGCATCAAGGGCTCGCCGACCACCGAGCTGTACTTCGAGAACTGCCGCATCCCGGGCGACCGGATCATCGGCGAGCCTGGCACCGGCTTCAAGACCGCCCTGGCCACGCTGGACCACACCCGTCCCACCATCGGGGCCCAGGCCGTGGGCATCGCCCAGGGCGCGCTGGATGCCGCGATCGCCTACACCAAGGACCGCAAGCAGTTCGGGGAGTCGATCAGCAGCTTCCAGGCCGTGCAGTTCATGCTGGCCGACATGGCGATGAAGGTCGAGGCCGCGCGGCTGCTGGTCTACCAGGCCGCCGCCCGGGCCGAGCGCGGCGAACCCGACCTCGGCTTCATCTCGGCGGCGTCCAAGTGCTTCGCCTCCGACGTCGCGATGGAGGTGACCACGGACGCCGTGCAGTTGTTCGGCGGCGCCGGCTACACCACCGACTTCCCCGTCGAGCGGATGATGCGCGACGCCAAGATCACGCAGATCTACGAGGGCACCAACCAGATTCAGCGCGTGGTGATGTCGCGGGCGCTGCTGCGCTGAATGCGGGACTCCGTTTGGGAACGCGTCGGCGCACCGAATAGGATCTCCGACGGCAACGAGATGGGCCGGTAAGTCCGGCCCCAGCGTCGGTAAACAGGCACCGGCCATCCACTCCGACCGTCGTGCAAGAGCAAAGTCTTATCGCGGCCACTGGAGCGTCCAATTGCTTAACATGGCTTCCCATGGGCTTCCATGGCTGACCGGGAATTGACGCCCGTGCGCCCTCCCTCCAGCCCCGCCGCGCACTGGCAGTCGTTGTCGCTGCTGTTGGTCGAGGACGACCGCGCCGACGCGCTGCTCGTGGAAGAGCTGATCGCCGAAGCGGTCGCCGACATCCGGCTGACCTGGGCGCAGTCGATCGCGCAGGCCGAAGAGGAGCTCGCATCGGTGCGGCCCGACTGCGTGCTGCTGGACCTGAACCTCCCCGACGCCAGCGGGATCGACGCGCTGGACCGCATCGCCAAGCGCGACGCCACGGTCCCCATCGTCGTCCTGACCGGGTTGAACGACGAATACTTCGGGGCCTCCGCGGTTGCGGCGGGCGCGCAGGACTACCTCGTCAAGGGGCGCGTCGAGCCCGAGATGCTGCGGCGCGCGCTGCTCTACGCGATCGAGCGCAAACGGGCCGAGCTCATCGCCGCCGACCTGCACGCGAGCCAGCTTCGGGCCCGCGAGAACGCGCTGCTGGAACGCGGCCTGCTGCCGTCGCCGCTGCTGCTCGACGAGCCCGGCATCGACATCGTGGCCCGGTACCGGCCGAGCCGCGAGGACGCCCTGTTGTGCGGGGACTTCTACGACGTCGTGCAGACACCCGACCGGGTCGTGCACGTCCTCATCGGCGACGTCGCCGGGCACGGGCCGGACGAGGCGGCGCTGGGGGCGGCCCTGCGCATCGCGTTTCGCGCGCTCACCTTCGCCGGGGTGCACGGCGTCGAGCTGATGCCGAAGCTCGAGCGGGTGCTGCAGTCCGAACGCACCGGCAACGGGATCTTCGCGACGGTGCTCAGCCTCGAGATCCACCCCGACGGCAGTGGCGTCACCGCCGTCCGGGCCGGCCATCCGGGGATGCTGCTGCAACACGGCGAGGGCGTCGAATGGGTGGAGCCGCCGGGCGGTCCGGCGCTGGGCCTGGGTGGCGACCACTGGCCCCGGCACGAGCTGCGCCTGCCCGCGCGGCACGGACTGCTGCTGTTGACCGACGGGCTCTTCGAGGGGTACTCCGGGGAAGGCAACCGCCGCCTGGGCGAGGACGGGCTGCTCGCGCTGGCCCGCAAGCATGCGCGGCTGCCCGGACCGGCGTTCGTCGACGCCCTCGTCGACGGCGCCGAGGAACTCGCCCGCCCGCGCGGCGGGCTCAGCGACGACATCGCGGTGGTGCGCGTCGAGCGGACCACGACGTGAGCCCCGCCCTGCGAGTGCCGCGCCTGAAGGAGCTGACCGTGCGCGGCTGGCAGTTCCTGGTCCTGTCCAGCATGGGCGTGATGGTGCTCGCCGGCGCAGTGGTCGGGGCCGTGCTGCTGCAGCGCTCCGACAACACGTCGCGCGCGCTGACCGACGCGATCCAGCCCGCGCGGGTGGCGGCGTTCCAACTGCAGTCGGCGCTGCGGGACCAGGAAACGGGCGTCCGGGGCTACCTGATCACCGCCGATCGGCAGTTCCTCACCCCGTACTACGACGGCGAGCACGCCGAACGGGAAGCGGCCGAAGACATCCGGCGCCGGCTGGGGCAGCGCGCGGACCTGGTCGCCGACCTGGACTCGATCGAGAAGGCCGCCGCCAACTGGCGGACGAACTATGCCGAGCCGGCGATCGCCAGCGTGGCCCCGGACTCCCGGAACGTCACGAACCGGCCCGCCACCGAACGCGGCAAAGCCGAATTCGACCATCTGCGTGCGCTTTTCGACAGGCAAAACGCGAACCTGGCGGCGGCCTCGGCGAGCGCGGCCGAGGATCTGCAGCGCACCGATGTCTGGCGGGACAGGGTGCTCGGAGCGATGGTGTTGCTGTTCTTCGCCACGGCCGCCGCGCTCGGCCTGTTGATGCGCGACGCGGTCACCGTCCCGCTGGCGGCGCTGGCCGCGGCCTGCCGGCGGATCACGCAGGGCGACTTCGGCGAAAGCATCGCACCGCCCAAGCGCCCCAAGGACATTCGCAAAATGGCGATCGATGTGGAGAACATGCGGGAGCGCCTCGTCGAGGAGCTCGAGGTATCCCGTTCGGCCCGTGCGCTTTTGGACGAGCAAGCCGTCGAATTGCGGCGTTCCAACGCCGAACTCGAGCAGTTTGCCTATGTCGCGTCCCATGATCTGCAGGAGCCGCTGCGCAAGGTCGCCTCGTTCTGCCAGCTGCTCGAAAAGCGTTACGGCGACCAGCTCGACGAGCGCGGGATCGAATACATCGGCTACGCCGTCGACGGGGCGAAGCGCATGCAGGTGCTGATCAACGACCTGCTCACCTTCTCCCGCGTGGGCCGCCTGGCCACGATGCAAACCGAGGTCGACCTCGGCACGGCGCTCGACGCCGGCCTGGCCAACCTCGCCGCCGCCATCGAGGAGACGGACGCCGAAATCGTGCGGCCCACGGAGCCGCTGCCGGTCATCATGGGGGATCCCACACTGCTGACCATGCTGTGGCAGAACCTGATCGGCAACGCGGTGAAGTTCCGGCACAAGGACCGCCGGCCCCGCGTGGTCATCGACTGCGAACGTCGCGCCGACGGGTGGTTACTCTCCGTGTCGGACAACGGCATTGGCATCGCCGAAGAATTCGCCGAGAAGGTCTTCGTCATTTTCCAGCGGCTGCACGGCCGGGACGTGTACTCCGGAACCGGGGTGGGCCTGGCGCTGTGCAAGAAGATCGTCGAGCAGCACGGCGGCACCGTCTGGGTCGACTCGACCTACACCGACGGGACGCGGCTTCAGTTCACCCTGCCCATCGCCACCTCGGAAGGAGCCCACAATGACATCAGCGTCATCGGCCGGTAGAGCGATCGAGATCCTGCTCGTCGAGGACGATCCGGGCGACGAGCTGATCACGCGAGAAGCGTTCGAGCACAACAAGCTCAAGAACAACCTGCACGTCGCCCACGACGGGGAGGAGGGCCTGGACTTCCTTTACCGGCGCGGCCCATACGCCGACGCGCCGCGACCGGACCTCATCCTGCTCGACCTGAACCTGCCGAAATACGACGGCCGACAGCTGCTGGAGAAGGTCAAGTCCGACCCGGACCTGGCGCGCATCCCGGTCGTCGTGCTCACCACCTCCTCGGCGGAGGAGGACATCTTGCGCAGCTACCAACTGCACGCCAACGCCTACGTCACCAAGCCGGTCGACCTCGACGCGTTCATCAACGCGGTTCGCCAGATCGACGAGTTCTTCATTCAGGTGGTGCGGCTCCCGGGGCTCTAATCGGTGAGGAACTCCTCGTTGTGCTGCCCGGGCGCTGGTGGGGGTTCGGTGGCCCAACCGGCCGACGCGGCGTCGAAGCTGGAATAGCGCGCCGGCATGCGGACGACGGTGATCGCGTCCTCGCCGCTGCCGACCCGCAGGGCGAGCTCGTTCTCGGCGAACAGCGGGGTGCCGACCACCTGCTTCCAGGTGTGGGCGTGGCAGGCCATCAGGCCGCCTTCCTGCAGCAGCTCGACCCATTCGGCCGCGGTCTTGGCCGCCAGCGCCGATTCCAATTCCTCGGTCAGCTCCGGGTAGTTGAGCGCACGGGCACGCTGGTCGATGAACCGCTCGTCAGTCAGCAGGTCGGGGCGGCCGATGATCTCGCACAGCTTCGCCCAGTGCTTGGGCACGTACGCGCTGATCACCAGGTAGCCGTCGGCGGCCTTGAACGCGTCGGACGGCTGGGTGGCGAAGCCAACTCCCTTGCGCTTCTTGGGTTTCGGCTCCGCGTCGGGCTTCGGCTCGCTCGGCTTGTTGAGGTGGATGGTCAGCTGACTGGCCTGCAGGTTGACCGCGACGTCGTACATCGCGACGCGCACGACGTCGGCCACCCCGTGGCGCTCGCGGTTGAGGAGCGCGGCCAGCACCGCCTGGGCCAGCACGTGACCGCTGGCCGCGTCGACGAGCTGGAAGGGGATGATCTGCGGCTTGCCGGTCGGGGTGGGCATTCCGGTGGTCATGCCCGATTCGGCGGCGACCATCAGGTCGACGCCGGGCCGGTTGCCCTGCGGGCCGTTGCCGCCGTAGGCCGACAGCCGCGCGTAGATCAGCTTCGGGTTGCGCGCCCGCAGCTCGTCGGGTCCCAGGCCCATGCGTTCCATGACCCCGGGCCGAAAGCCTTCCAGCACAACGTCGGCGGTGTCGACGAGCCGCAGAATCCGCTGCTTGCTCTCGTCGTCGGTGAGGTCCACGGCCACCGATTTCTTGCCCCGGTTGTGGGGCAGGAACAGCGTGGGCAGTGGCGGGCGCCCGGGCAGGACGGCGGTGATGTGCCGGGCCGCCTCGCCACCGGGGGCCTCCACCTTGATCACCTCGGCGCCCAGGTCGGCCAGCACCTGTCCGGCCAGCGGCCCGGCGATGTTCTGGGTGAAGTCCAGTACCCGATACCCGTCAAGTGGCTTGGCGGGCTTGCTGTTTGGCATGCGCGGCCTTCCTCTAAGCTGCCCGGTCCAGCACCGCGGTGCAGTAGTAGTTGCGTGCGAAGGGCGCGTCGGGTTCGCTGCGTTGCAAAGGTAACCCGGTGTCGGCCAACAACTGGTTGAGGGGTGTGCGGACCGTGCGCCAGCCGTGCCGCTCCAGGTAGGTTGCCACGTCGGTGCGCTCGCCCGGGAAACCCAGGTCGCCCAGCGCGATATCGAGGCCGTTGGCCCGCCACTTCTCGCTCGCCGCATTGAGCGCGTCCCCGCTGACGCCCGTGTTGAAGAAGACCTCGGCCATCAGCCGGCTGCCGTCAGCGGACAGCGCGGTGATGTGGTCCAGCATCCGGTCCTGGGCGTCGCCCGGCAGGAAGCCGAGCAGGCCCTCGGCGACCCACGCGGCCGGGCGGGCGGTGTTGAACCCTGCCTGCCGCAGCGCCGACGGCCAGTCCTGGCGCAGGTCGATCGGCACCGCCCGCACCTCGGTGGTCGGCTTGGCGCCGAGTTCGGCGATCGTCGCAGTCTTGAACTCGATCACCTCGGGCTGGTCGATTTCGTACACCGTCGTGCCCGGCGCCCACGGCAGCCGGTACGCGCGCGCGTCCAGGCCGGAGGCCAGGATCACCACCTGGCGGATGCCCGCGCTTTGCGCCTCGGCGAGGAACGCGTCGATGTGGCGGGTGCGGGCGGCCATCATGTCGGTCATGCGCTGCATGCCCCATGGGGCGCCCGGCTCGTCGACGTCCTCGGTGCTCAATTCGCCGGCGGCCCATCGGGTCATGAAGTCGACCCCGACCGCGCGCACCAGCGGCTCGGCGAACACGTCGTCGATCAGCCCGTCCCGGGTCGCCCGGGCCCGTCCCGCGGCCACCATGGTCGCGGTGGCTCCCACGCTCGTCGCCAGGTCCCAGGTGTCGTTGTCAGTGCGCGCCATGTCGTCCCTTCTCTCCGCTACTCGTTAGCCACAATAACTGTGACCAAAGACCCCGCCGGTGGTGGCGTTACGCACTTATCGACGGCCGCCTCGACCAGCAGGGTGAAGGCAATGGCGGCGAAGATGTTCGGGCGTCTCAGGTTGGAAACCTGGTCGCTCGCTATGTATGCACGGTCCGGGGGGTTGCGGTTGATCCCACCCGGTCGGATCGTTACGGTGCTGCGGGCACTGGACCGTTACGGGCTCCTGGGCGCCGCGACGGCGATCGCCGCCGCCCGGGACCGCGACGGGCTGGCGCTGATCGACGAGCGTGGCCCGTTGACGTTCGGTGAGCTGGACGAGCGGACCAACGCGCTGGCCAACGAGTGGCGCCGGCGCGGGCTTGGCCCGGGCGCGAGCGTGGGCATCCTGGCCGCCAATCACCGGGGCTTCCTGGAGGCCGTCTACGGCGCGGCCAAGTGTGGCGCCGGCGTCCTGCTGCTCAACACCGGCTTCGGCGGCGCGCAACTCGCCGAGATGCTGTCCCGCGAGGGTGCCGACCTGCTCGTGTACGACGACGACTACGCCGGCATCGTCGCGGACGTCCGGCCGAGGCTGGGCCGCATCCGGGCCTGGGCGCAGTCGCCCGGTCCCGACACGCTCGATGCGTTGATCGAGCGCGGCGATCCCGGTCCGCCACCCCGATCCGGCGGCCGGCCCAAGATAGTCATCCTGACCAGCGGCACGACCGGCGTGCCCAAGGGCGCCGCCCGTTCCGAGCCATATTCCCTGATCCCGGTCGGCGGGCTGCTCGGCAAGGTGCCGTTCCGCGGCCGGGAAGTCACCGAATGCTGTGTGCCGCTGTTTCATTCGCTGGGCTTCAGCCACGCGATGTATGCGATGGTGCTGGGCTCGACGCTGGTGCTGCGCCGCGAATTCGATCCCGCCCAAGCCCTGGCCGGCGTGGCCGCGCATCGGGCCAGCGCCATGATCGTGGTCCCGATCATGCTGCGGCGCATCCTCGATCTCGGTGGGTCCGCCCTCGCCCAACACGATCTGTCCTCGTTGCGCATCGTGTTCGTCGGCGGATCCCAACTCGGGGCGGCGCTGGCCGCCCGCGCGATGGAGGCGCTGGGACCCGTGGTCTACAACATGTACGGCTCCACCGAGGTCGCCTACGCCACCATCGCCACGCCCGCCGACCTGGCCGTCGAGCCCGGATGCGTCGGTGCGGTGGTGCCCGGTTCGGTCGTCAAGGTCTTCGCCGGCGATCGGGAGGCCCCGCCGGGCACCCCGGGGCGGATCTTCGTCGGCAACGTGCTGGCCTTCGAGGGGTACACCGGCGGCGGCACCAAGGAGTCGATCGGGGGCCTGATGTCCACCGGCGACATCGGCCATTTCGACGCGGCCGGAAGGCTGTTCATCGACGGCCGTGACGACGAGATGATCGTGTCCGGTGGGGAGAACGTCTACCCCGGCGAGGTGGAGGAGGCGCTGGCGCAGCATCCCGACATCCTCGATGCCGCGGTCGTCGGCGTCCGCGACGACGAGTTCGGCCAGCGGTTGCGCAGCTACATCGTGGTACGGCCGGGCGCATCGCTGACCGAGAGCGACGTCAAGGACTACATCCGAAACCGCTTGGCCCGCTTCAAGGTTCCGCGCGACGTCCTGTTCGTCGACGAGCTGCCCCGCAACGCGGCCGGCAAGGTGCTGAAACGCTTGCTCAGCGTGTAAGCACGCGGACACGGTGGTGTTACATCGGTGAAAGCCTAATGGTTTTGTTATCGGGTTTTCGGCCCAACGCGTCCGGCGCTCAGGGGATGGGCAGGTCCGGGCAGGCCGGGATGTAGTCGATGTCCGGCGAAACCCACACGCGCCATTGCTCTTTGCCCATGTTGGTGGTCAATATGGCGCACAGCGCGTCCGCGGGGCTCGAGGGCCGGTCCTCGGGCACGTCGGAGGCGGACCACAGCCGCGCGGTGCCGTCCTGGCTGGCCGAGGCCAGGCTCCGGCCATCCGGGCTGAACGCCACACCGTGCACCGCGTCGGCGTGCCCGCGCAGCGTTTCGCAGGTGGTTCCCTCCCAGATGCGCACCGTGCCGTCGTAGCTGGCCGTGGCCAGGCGCCGCCCATCGGTACTGAACGACATATCGCACACCACGCCGGTGTGCCCGGTGAGCGGCTCCCCGAGCGGCTTGCCGCTGAGCCGATCCCAGAAGCGCACCGTCTGGTCGCGGCTCCCGCTTGCCAGCCGACCGTCGGGGCTGAACGCCACCACCCAGACCGTGTCGGCGTGCCCGGTCAGGGGCTTGCCGAGCGCGCGGCCGCTGACCGGGTCCCAGACCCGCATCGTCTTGTCGGCACCACCGCTGGCCAGCAGCCGCCCGTCGGGGCTGAACGCGACGCTGTAGACGACGCCGGCGTGGCCCGTCATCGGCTGGCCGACCGGCTCACCGGTCGTCACGTCCCAGGCTCGCACCGTCAGGTCGTCGCCGGCGCTGGCCACCCAGCGCCCGTCGGGGCTGAATGCGACGCTGTTGACGACGCCGGTGTGGCCGGTCAGCGGCCGGCCGACCGGCTCGCCGGTTTCCGCGTCCCACACGCGCACCGTCCGGTCCCCGCCCGCGCTGGCCAACCGGCGCCCGTCGGGGCTGTACGCCACGTCGCGCACCCGCACGTCGTGGCCGGCCAGCGGCCGAACGACCGGCTGACCGGTGACCGAATCCCAGATCCGGATCAGCCTGTCCTCGCCCGCAGCGGCGATGCGCAGCCCGTCGGGCCGGAATGCCACGCCCAGCAACGGCTTGCGGGCATCCATGATCTTCAGCATCCGGGGCCGCAGCGCCAACGCTTCGGCGATCGGGCCGTCGTCGGGTTCCGACGCGATGGCGCGGGCGGCGAGCAGCTGCTGGAAGGCGCCCGCATCGCCGCCCGGGATCGTTTGTGCCATCATCGCTTTCGCCTCGACGACGAGCCGGCGCGCGACGGCGTCGTAGTGACGGCGCCGCTCGATCTCGAGCTTTTCCTCCTCGTGTTGCTGCGATGCGGCGAGGTAATCGGCCACGGTGGCGAGCCGTTCGGCGAAACCCGGCCGGGCGGCGACCTTTGCCGCCGCCGCGAGCCGCGACCCGCCCAGCAGCCAGGATTCGTCCCGCCCGTGCCTGTCCCACGCCGCGGCCGACCGTTCGAGATCCGCTGCGGCCGCCAGGCTCTGGCGCTCGTCCTCCAGCCAGTGGGACAGCTCGTCCCACTGTCGCAGCAGGCTTTCCAGCGCGACCTCCACCACCACCTCGCTGCCCCGGCGGTCGCGCACCAGGAGCCGCTTCTCCACGAACGCGTCGATCAGGGAACGGCTTTCGGCGGGCAGCTCGGACTGCAACGCCACCCGGCGCAGCGCTTTGTCGTTGTCGGGGTTGATGGAGGCAAGCCAGGGGATGAACGCCGCCCGCAGCAACTCCAGCGCGGTGTCGCGATCGCGGGAGTCGGCCGAGAGGATCTCCTCGATCTGGTTGTTGACGACGTTGGGCATCCCGCCCATCGCCTGGTAATGGTCAAGGGTGATCTCTTCGGCGGTGCCGTAATCGGTGTAGAGCCGCTGCAGGGTGAGGGCCAGCAGGGGCAACGTGTCCGCGCCCCCGCCGGCATCGGTGACCAGGCGGTCGACCAGGTCATCGGCGATGACGAGCCGATCGCCCGCCTCGGAGGCACGGGCGGCGGGGCCGCGGATGGCGACCGGAAAGTGGTGCTGCGGCATCGTTTTGAGCTCGTTGAACAGCTCGGTGCCGATGCCGTCGAGGGCCGGATGGCTCTGCATCGCCTCGTAGCGGTCGGTGCGAATGGTGGCCGCGACGATGAGCCGGGCGTCGTCGGCGTTGATGCGGGTGATCACGGCGGCCAACAGCTCGAGGAAGCGGGCCGCCTCCTGGGCGGCCTGGGCGGACACGGATTCGGCCGAGAAGAGTTCCTCGGCCTGGTCCAGCGGCAACACCAGTGTCGGCGCCTGACGCTTGGCGTTGGCGTTGTAGGCGAGCCGCGCGGCGGCGGCGTCGCGCACCTCGAGCAACAGCTCGCAGACCCGATCCGCGTCGGACTCCCGGCAGATCGTCTTGAGCTCGCCGAACGTCGGGGAGCCGGGCAGGCCCAGCGCGCGACGCGCCGCGTGAATCGCGGCGGCGAGGCCGCTCTCGCCGGTGATCGCGTTGCGTCGCGGGCGCACGGTGCCGAGCACCGCGAAGTTGCGGTCGTCCCGCTGCAGGCGGGGGATCAGGCCGGCCCGCAGGAACGACGACTTGCCGCTGCCCGAGGGGCCCAGGACGACGAACAACGACTTGACCCCTGCGAAGCGCATCTTGCGCAGCTCGTCGGTGCCGCGCATGATCGCCGCGTTGCGCCCGAAGAACACGCCGGCGTCGATGTCTTCGAAGGGCTCCCAGCCGCGATACGGGGCGCGGCCGGGGTCTCTGCGCGGCGGCCAGACGAAGTTCTCCGGCCCGATCCCGGTGCCCTCGATGGCCTTCTTGAGCTGATCGAGCGACGCCGCGTTGAACAGCACCGGAGCACCGGACGCCGTGGTGATCTCGGTTTTCGGGCCGGGGGCGAACAGGTCGCAGCGCTGCCACTCGGCGGTGATGTCGGAGTCGCCGGTGTCCTCCAGCCGCGCGACCAAGATCTGCTTGCCCAGCGTCTCGGCGGTGCGGTATTCGGTCTTGCACTCCGGCGAGCTTCCCCAGGCATGGGACACCAGGCAGATGACGGCCTCGCAGCGCTGGTTCGCCTGGCGCAAGGCGTCCTTCCACCGCTGCCCCGGCGCCAACCCCGTGTCTTCGGCGATGTCGAGGAAGATCTCGCTCACCAGCTCCGGGCGCTGGTCGATCAACCACTGCCGCAACGCGGTCGCTTCCCGGTTGTCCTTGCTGGAGTGGCTGAGGAAAATCCGCGGCACTGGCTCATTGTGCCGGACGCCGACCGAGGCGGGCTGCCGCGCCTCAGTCGAGGCGGTACCGGATCAGCCGGGAGCTGTTGGCCACCACCGCAACCGACGATGCGTTGTGCAGGATCGCGGCCAGCACGGGGGAGAGCGCTCCGCCCGCGCCGATGATCAGCCCGGCGGCGTTGACTGCGATCGACATGCCGTAGTTCTCGCGGATCACGTCGACCGCGCGGGCGCCCAGGTCGCGCACGTCGAGCAGGCGATGCAGGTCGTCGTTGGCCAGCGCCACGTCGGCGGTCTCGACGGCCACGTCGGTTCCCGCCAGGCCCATCGCGATCCCGATGTCGGCGGCGGCCAGCGCCGGGGCGTCGTTGATGCCGTCGCCGACCATGCCCACCACGAAGCCGTCGCCTTGCAGCTCGCGCACCACCTCGAGCTTGTCCTCCGGCATCACCTCGGCGCGCCACTCGTCGATCCCGAGCTCGGCCGCCACCACCTCGGCGATCTCGGGATGGTCGCCGGTGAGCATGACGATCCGGCGAATCCCGTTGGCGCGCAACTTCGTCAGCACCCCGGCCGCCTCGGGCCGCACCTCGTCGCGCAGGCTGATCAGCCCCACCAGGGTGCCGTCCACCGCGAGCAGCAACGGCGTCTCCGCCTGGCGGCGCAGCCGGTCGACCCATTCCTTCGCCTTCTTGGACACCTTGACCTTCTCGGACTGCAGCAGCGACGGGCTGCCCAGCAGCAGGGTCCGCCCGTCGGCCCAGGTCCGCATGCCCATGCCCACCAGCACCTCACACTCCTCGTGCGGCGGGATGCTGATGTGGCGTTCCTCGGTCGAGCGGATCACCGCCTCGGCCAGTGGATGCCGCGAATGGATCTCTGAGCTGGCCGCATAGGCCAGCACCTGCTCCGGCTCCCAATCCTTATGCATCGCAACGATATTGGTGACCACCGGGCGGCCTACGGTCAACGTGCCGGTCTTGTCGAACACGATCGCGTCGACCTGACCCGCCTGTTCCAGATGGGAGCCGCCCTTGATCAGGATGCCCCGGCGCGCGCCATTGCCGATCGCCGCGCTGATCGCGGTCGGGGTGGCCAGGCCCACCGCGCACGGGCACGCGATCAGCAGCATGGTCATCGCCCGGCGGACGTCCCCGGTGACGGCCAGGGTGATGGCCGAGACGATGAACGAGGTGGGAACGAAACGGCGGGAGAAGTTTTCGCCGACCGTCTGGATCGGCGCTCGATCGTGCTGCGCCTCTTCGACCCGGGCGATGATGCGCCCGATGGTGGTCTGGTTGCCGACGGCGACCGCGCGCACCACCAGCCGTCCGCGCACCACGACCGAGCCGGCGTGCACGTGGGCGCCGACGATGACGCTGACGGGCAGGTTCTCCCCTGTGATCGCCGACTGATCGACGATCGCCTCGCCGTCGATGACCTCGCCGTCCACCGGTATCGCGACATGGTCGTGCACCACCACCTCGTCGCCGATTTCGACGCTGTCGATCGGCACCTGAATCTCGCCGTCCGGCAAGCGGATCCACGCCGTGTCCTGGTTGCCGCGCAGCAATTCGGAGATGGCGCGCCGGGTCCGGCGCAGCGTGAGGTCCTGCAGGTACTCGCCGATGTTGAGCAGCCACAGCACGGTGAGGGCCACGACGTTCTCCCGCAGCACCAGGCTCGCCACGGTGGCCGCCGAGACCAGCGCGTCGGTGCCGGCCCGGCCGGAGCGCAGCGAGCGCAGCGCGCCGCGCAGGAAGGGGTAGCCGGTGAAGACGGTGACGCCGGTGGCGAACAGCCGGCCGCTCGGGCCCAGCAGCGGTGGCCGCGCGAACACGTACCGGCGCACGCCGAGCAACCCCAGCGCCGCGCCGCCGATGACCATGCGCAGCACGTCGGTGTTGCGGATCTCCGACGAGTGCGGCGCGCGTGCCGGGATCAGTTCGGCGGCGACGCGGGCGGCACCGGCGATCGCGTCCAGCATCGCGGCGCGATCGGCGCGCCGCGGCGAATACCAGACGACCACCGAGCCGGTGCGCGGGTAGGCGTGCACCGCACGCACCCCCGGCACCTTGGCGACGGCCTCCTCGACCGCCACGGCGCGCCGCGAGTCGGCGCGCACCCATCCGACCGCGACCCGCATGCGCCCGGCCGCATCCGAAATGAGTTGCAGGGCAGGGTCTTCGGGTTGCGCCAGGCGGTCAGTGATCGTGCTCATGGGCGTCGGTGACGGACGGCGTGGGCGCCTCCTCGCCGATGCGTTCGCGGGCCTCGGCCATGACGTCGGCGAGCCTGAGGCGCGCCGACTCGGCGGCCTCCTCCGCCTTGCGGGTGCCGCGCAGGCCCAGCTCCGCCGCCGACACGGCGGTCTCGTGCAGCGGCGCCTTCGCCACGGCCTTGCGCACCACCTCGTAGGCCGTCACACCGACCAGGCCGGTGACCACCGTCCCCGCCGCCTTTGCCAGGAGCCCGTACAGCGCCATTGCCTCACCCTTCCCGTCGTCACAGCGTCGGTCAATGCTTCAGACGACGTTAACACTGGGATGCGGATATTGCGATATCAATATGAGTCGGCCGGTGTCATTCGGGCGCTTCGGGATTCCAGGTATTGGGCAGCATCGGCACCGTCGGGCCGCCGCCGAACTCGTCGTCGGAGAGCGCGGTCAACCCGGTCGGATGGGCACTGCCTTGCGACACCGTCCCGGCGAAGCCAATGGTTCCCGCCGCGCGATCCGATGCCTTCGTCGACGCGACCGTCGGCGCTGCCCAGTCCGGGTCGACCTCGACGTCCATGTCCATGAACTCGTCGCCGTGCCCGCGCTGCTTCGCGAGCTGGCGTCGCCGCGCCCGCGCCCGCTCCCGCGCGGCCGCCGCGCTTACCGCCGCGGCGCTATCCGGTTGTGGCGCCGTCGTCTTGGCGCCGGAGCCGGCACCGGTGCGACGCCCCGAACCGACGTCGATCCCGGGGGGCGCCACCGCGTAAGGCGGCGTGAAACTCGCCCCCGGCGCGGGCGGCGGCGCCGCCGCCGGCGCACTGGCGACGGCGCTCGCCGTGGGTGCGGGGGCGGGGCCAGAGCCGGGCGCGACGGCGGACGCGACCGCCGTCGGCGCCGCCGCGGCGACCGGCAACAAAGCGGGCGCGTGCGCCACCGGTGCCAGCGCCGGCGCGATGGCCGGCGCGGGCAGGCCGGCCACGTCGGTCGCCTGGGCCAGCCCGGCGAATCCGCCGACGGCCCCGACGGGGGCGACGGCCAGGGCGGAGGGCGCGATGAAGGGGGAAATCGCGCTGTAGCCGATGGACGCGAAGTCGTCGGGGCTGAGGAACAGCAGGAACGGGTTACTCAGATACAGCACCGGATCCGCCACGAACTTGTTGACGATGTTCTCGACGTACCCCACCGGGTTCGCCAGGAATTCGAACACGTGGTCGCCGCCGAACCCGAAATAGAGGTCCGACAGCAGGGGAAACTGTCCCACGAAGGACTCGACGGTCTGCTGGCTGTAGCCGACCGGATCCGCCATGAAGGCCGCGACGCTGAAGTTCTGGATCGCGTTCAACAACGCCGATTGCAGGTCGAACAGGTTCAGCGTGGACGCGTCCTGGCCGAGTTGCTCGACGGTATTGATAGCGCTGATCACGGTGTTGACCCACGTCGACACCGGGTTCACGATCACCGGCGCGGCGGTGGTGTGTGGCGTTGATGCGACCGCCGCGCTGGAGATCGCTTGATAGACGCTCATCGTCGTGGCGGCCTGGATCCACATTCGCGCGTAGTCGGCTTCGTTGAGCGCGATCGGAATGGTGTTGAGCCCGAAGAAATTGGTGGCCACCAACACCCCGTGGACGATGTGGTTGGCGGCCAGCTCGCCCAGCGTCGGCATGGCCGCCAGCGCGGCCGTGTAGGCGGCGGCCGCGGCCTCGTGCTGGGCCGACGTCGCGGCGCTGTCGGCGCTGGCCTGCATCAACCACGCCAGATACGGCACGTGGGCGGCCTCGAACGACTCCGCGCTCGGGCCGTCCCACAGCCCGGCCTGCACATCGGCCAGCACCGCGGTGAGTTCCGCTGCCGCATAAGCATATTCGGCGCTCAAGTCGTTCCACGACGCCGCCGCCGCCAGCAGCGACGCCGGGCCGGGGCCCGTGCTGAGTGCGGCCGAATGCACCTCCGGCGGTGCGGCGATCCAAATGGGCGCCGTCATGGGCGGCCGCGCGCCTCGCCGGCCCCGGTACGAGCCGTACGCATGCCGATGCCCGCGTCAGCCAAGCCTCTGCCCCCAACCTGAGCTGAGTTAACCCCGTAAACTTAGCTCAGGGTAAGCTAACTTGTCGATAGGTCGCGGGTGACCTTTTCGGTCGCCATCCGGCGCGGCAGCGCCGCGGGGTCGGGGTTGGCGACCTGCACCAGCGACGCGCCGACCGCCAGGATCGACAACAGCCCGTCGACCAGTTCGTCGGGACCGGACCAGGACGCAGTGGACAGGACGCGATCGCCGGATGTCAATTCCCTTGCGGCGACCGATCTCTCGCAATCGGCCAGGACCTCTTCGACCGATCGGCCGGCCAGCGCCGGGCCGGGGTGGCGCTCAGCGACGATCTGGTCGCCGTGCACCCGGACGGCGGTGGCGTAGTCGGTGACGCCGATCGGCAGGTCCGGTGCGGGGCGGCCGAACGGGTCCAGCGAGAGCACCGCGACCTCACCGCCGGCCACCGAAGCGTCCGCCTCGTCCAGCCGCTCGGCAGTGCACAGCGCGAGGTCGGTGGCGGCGCCCGATTCGAGGACCGCCTCGGCGCCGATCCACCACACCCCGAACAGCACCGCCGCCGTCTGCCAGTGCGCGGGCAGCAGGATCGCGACCCGGCTGGCCGGCCCGGCGCCCAGCTCGTCGCGCAACAGGTTGCCGGTCTTGGCCGCCCAGTTGGCCAGCGTCACGCCGGACAATTCGATGCGCTCGCCCGTCGCGTCGTCGTAGTAGGTGATACGCGGCCCGACCGGGTCGGCCCGCAGGATCGGATCCAGGATCGCGCCGGAGAGCGTGCTCAGTTGATGCACTCCGGCTTGTCGGAGCCGGCGGTCAGGATCGGCGACGGCGGCGGCGTGTTGGTGCCGCCGGCATCGCCCGCGTTGGACGCCCGGGCGGACAACACCTGGGTGCTCGGGGCACCGGAGAGGCCGGAGCCCGGGCCGGTGTAGTCGTTGGCGAGCACCACCCGCACGGATCCGGCGGGCAGCGCCGGGTCGGCGACGACCGGCAGCCCGCCCAGTTCCTTGCCGACCTGCTGCGCGCCCAGGTCGTCGGTCTTGGCGGCGCGTACCTGGCTGCCCTTCACGTGGCCGCCGTCGTTGTTGCCGACGGTTCCGGCGCCGAATCCCTTGGCGCTCAACACATCGGACACCGCCGCGGCCAACCCGTTGATGTCGGTGTCGTTGACCACGTCGACGGTGGTCTTGGCCGGGGTGTAGGCCAGTTCCTCGGTCTTGCCCTGCGCCTGGTCCTGCAGCAGGCTGCCCACCCAGTCGGCGACCTGGTGCGGGTCCACCCGGACCACGCTCTGCATGCCGTCGTCGCTCCAGCCGGCCCCGTCGAGCACCGGGATGGTGGCGAACGCGACCTTACCGCCGGCCAGCTTTTGCAGCTGCTGCAGGAAATCCATCACGTCCCATCCCGAGGAGATCACCATCGAGCGCTGGACGGCCGCCTCTAACCGGCCCAACGTGGAAGGACTGGACAGCGTCTTGCCTGAGATGACCCGGTGGGCCAACGAGGCCATCACCGCTTGCTGGCGCACCACCCGGTCCAGGTCGCCGCGCGGCAGGTCGTGGCGCTGGCGGACGAAGCTCAGCGCCTGCGGGCCGTCGAGCTTCTGCCGGCCGGCCGGGAAGTCGGCGCCCGAAAGCGGTTCGTATACGGGCTCTTTGAGGCAGACCTCGACGCCGCCGAGCGCGTCGGTGATCAGCGCGAAGCCCAGCAACCCGATCTCGGCGTAGTGGTCGACGGTGACCCCGGTCAGGTCGGCGACGGTCTTGATGAGGGCCTCGCGGCCGGCCTCGGTGCCCTGCGCCTCGGCCTCGGCGGCCGACGCGCCGGCCTTGACCAGGCTGGCCCGCTTCGCCTCCCGGGTCTGGCCGTAGACGCCGTTGATCTTCGTCTTGCCCAGGCCAGGGGCCACGACGTAGGAGTCCCGCGGGATCGAGATCGCCGTCGCCGACCTCCCGTTGTTCGGTATCCGGACCAGGATGATCGTGTCGGTGTTGGTGGCCTCCTCGTCGCCGGCCCGCAGCGTCGCCAGCTCCTCGGCCGACAGCGGGTTGCCATGCGCGTCGGTGCGGCTGTCCAGGCCGACCAGCAGGATGTCTATCGCGCCGTCGTCGCCGCCCTTGCCCAGCGACGGGGCGGACATGTGGAAGATGCCGTCCTCGAAGGACCGGACGTTGCTCCAGGCGATTCCGGTCCCGAAAACGACCGCGACGGTGAGCACAGTGGCAACCACACGAACCACACGTTGCACAGGCATCACAACAGATTACTTGTGACACACCCGCTTCGCGGGTAGCTGAAAGCGGCGTGCCCGGGCCATGCCAGACTCGACACATGTCGGAAAGGCTTGTGATCAGCGGCGGGGGCGGGCAATTGGGCACTTCTCTGACGGCGCTGGCCGCCGACCGGGGCCGCGACGTGCTGGCGTTCACGTCGTCGCAGTGGGACATCACCGACCCCGCCGCGGCGGAACGGATCATCCGGGCCGGCGACGTGGTGGTCAACTGCGCCGCGTACACCAACGTCGACGGTGCGGAGAGCGACGAGGCCGGTGCCTACGCCGTCAACGCGACCGGCCCGGGGCACTTGGCGCGGGCATGCGCCAAGGCCGGCGCCCGGCTGATCCACGTCTCCACCGACTACATGTTCACCGGCCCGCCCCCCGAGGGCGGCCCGCACCCGTATGAGCCCAGCGACAAGACCGACGCGCGCGGCGTATACGCCCTGTCCAAGCTCGCCGGCGAGGAGGAGGTGCTGGCCGCGCTGCCGGAGGCGTCCCAAGGGATAGTGGTCAGGACCGCCTGGCTCTACACCGGCGGAACCGGCAAGGACTTCGTCGCCGTCATGCGTCGCCTGGCCGCGGGGGACGGCCCGGTGGACGTCGTCGACGACCAGGTCGGGTCGCCAACGTACGTCGCCGATCTGGCCGTCGCGCTCCTGCAGGTCGCCGACGAGCGGGTGCCCGGGCCCATCCTGCACGCCGCCAACGAGGGTGCGGTGTCGCGCTTCGAGCAGGCCCGCGCGGTGTTCAGTGAATGCGGCGCTGACCCGGACCGGGTGCGACCGGTCAAGACCGACGACTTCCCGCGCCCGGCGCCCCGCCCGAGCTATTCCGCGCTGGGCAGCCGCGAGTCCGCGGCGGCGGGTCTGACACCGTTAAGGCCCTGGCGCCCTGCGCTTGTCGCGGCGCTGGCCGCGTCCGCCGGCGATCGACCGTTACCCTCGACGCGTGACTGACGTCCTGCCGGTCGTGACGGTGACCTACTCACCGGGCCCCCACCTCGAGAGGTTCTTGGCCTCCCTGTCGATCGCCACCGAGCGCCCGGTCAGCGTGCTGCTGGCCGACAACGGCTCCACCGATGGGGCCCCGCAGGAGGCCGTCGAGCGCTACCCGAACGTCCGGCTCATCGACACCGGCGCCAACCTCGGATACGGGACCGCGGTGAATCGCGCGGTCGCGCGGCTGGACGACGACGAGAACGGGGACTGGTTGATCGTGGCCAACCCCGACGTGCAGTGGGGCCCCGGCAGCATCGATGCCCTGCTGGACGCCGCCACCCGCTGGCCGCACGCCGGCGCGCTGGGGCCGCTCATCCGCGACCCCGACGGCTCGGTGTATCCATCGGCGCGGCACCTGCCGAGCCTGATCCGCGGGAGCATGCACGCGGTGGTCGGCCCGTTCTGGAAGCGCAACCCGTGGACGGCGGCCTACCGCCAGGAACGGCTGGAGCCCAGCGAGCGGGCGGTGGGCTGGCTGTCTGGGTCCTGCCTGCTGGTGCGGCGATCGGCCTTCGACCAGGTCGGGGGGTTCGACGAGCGCTACTTCATGTACATGGAGGATGTCGACCTCGGTGACCGGCTGGGCAAGGCCGGCTGGCTGAACGTCTACGTGCCGACGGCCGAAGTGCTGCACGACAAGGGCCACTCGACCGGCCACGACCCGGGACTCCACCTGGCCGCTCATCACAAAAGCACCTACATGTTCCTCGCCGACCGGCATCCTGGATGGTGGCGGGCGCCGCTGCGCTGGACGCTGCGGGTTTCGCTGATGGTGCGTTCGCGGCTGATGGTGCGCAGTGCGCGGCGCCTGAGTAGACGGAACGTGGCGGAAGGGCGGCGCTGAAATGGGAACATCTCAGGTCGATGCGGTGGTGCTGGTCGGCGGCAAGGGCACCCGGTTGCGGCCGCTGACGCTGTCCGCGCCCAAACCCATGCTGCCCACCGCCGGGCTGCCGTTTCTGACCCACCTGCTGTCGCGCATCGCCGCGGCCGGCATCGAGCACGTCATCCTGAGCACGTCGTATCAGGCCCAGGTCTTCGAGGCCGAGTTCGGCGACGGCTCCAAGCTGGGCCTGCAGCTCGAATACGTCACCGAGGAGCAGCCGCTGGGAACGGGCGGCGGCATTGGCAACGTCGCCGACCACCTGCGCAACGACACCGTGATGGTGTTCAACGGCGACGTGCTGTCCGGCGCCGACCTGGGCCAGCTGCTGGACTTCCACCAGACCAATGAGGCCGACGTCACGCTGCACCTGGTGCGGGTGGGCGACCCGCGGGCGTTCGGCTGCGTGACCACCGACGAGCACAACCGCGTCGTCGCCTTCCTCGAAAAGACGCAGGACCCGCCCACCGACCAGATCAACGCCGGGACGTATGTCTTCAAGCGCGCCATCATCGACCGGATCCCGCGCGGTCGCGAGGTTTCGGTCGAACGCGAGGTGTTCCCGGCCCTGCTGTCCGACGCGGGAGTCAAGGTCTGCGGATACGTCGACGCCACCTACTGGCGGGACATGGGCACGCCGGAGGACTTCGTGCGCGGCTCGGCGGACCTGGTCCGCGGGATCGCGCCGTCGCCGGCCCTCCACGGCCACCGCGGCGAGCAGCTGGTGCACGACGGCGCGGCGGTATCGCCCGGTGCGGTGCTGATCGGCGGCACGGTCGTCGGGCGTGGCGCCGAGATCGGCCCCGGCGTCCGGCTGGACGGCGCGGTGATCTTCGACGGGGTCAAGGTGGAGGCCGGCAGCGTGATCGAGCGCTCGATCCTGGGCTTCGGCGTCCGCATCGGCCCGCGTGCGCTGATCCGCGACGGGGTGATCGGCGACGGCGCCGACATCGGCGCGCGCTGCGAGTTGCTGCGCGGCGCGCGGGTGTGGCCGGGGATCTCCATTCCCGACGGCGGGATCCGCTACTCCTCCGACGTCTGAGCGCATTACCCCTCCGCGCCGGGTGTGCGCCTAGCCGCACCCTCGGGCCCGAGTGTGAAGCTGGGTGCACGCTCGGCGGTTCACCGCGCGATGCCGCGATACCACTCGATGGTTCGCCGGATGGCCTCCTCGTGGCGTGTCACGGGCAGGGGCCCGAAGGTGCGGTCGAAGGCGGAGTGGTCGACGATCCAGGGTTTCGTCCGCTGATGCTCGAGTTCGGCGTAAC
>NZ_LZKK01000308.1 GCF_001672815.1 Mycobacterium sp. E796
GACCATCGCGAACGGGTTGTCGCCCGAGCGGTTGCGCAAGCAGCTCGACGTCATCGACGGGTTGCGCGAGCAGTTCGCGCCGATGCGCATCCTCACCGGGATCGAGGTCGACATCCTCGAGGACGGCAGCCTGGACCAGGAACCCGAACTGCTCGAGCGCCTCGATGTCGTCGTCGCGAGCGTCCATTCGAAGTTGTCGATGGATGCGGCCGCGATGACGCGCCGCATGGTGCGCGCGGTTTCCAATCCGCACGCCGACGTGCTGGGCCACTGCACCGGACGGCTGGTCTCCGGCAACCGCGGTATCCGTCCCGAGTCGAAATTCGACGCGGAGTCGGTGTTCACCGCGTGCCGCGACCACGGGACCGCGGTCGAGATCAACTCCCGCCCCGAGCGCCGCGACCCGCCGACCCGGCTGCTCAAGCTGGCGCTGGAGATCGGCTGCCTGTTCAGCATCGACACCGACGCGCACGCGCCCGGTCAGCTCGACTTCCTGGGTTACGGCGCACAGCGCGCGCTGGACGCGGGCGTGCCCGTGGAACGGATCGTCAACACGTGGCCTGGCGAAAAGCTGCTGGAGTGGACCGGGTCCTAGGCGGGCGGTCGCGTATCAGGGCTGACCGGTGCCCCCGTCACTGCCGTTGGCACCCAAGCCGAGCCCGCCGAAGCCGCCAGCTCCGACCCCGCCCCCGTTGCCTCCGTTGGTGCTGAACAATCCGCCATTGGCACCGATGCCGCCCGTCCCGCCAATACCGGCGTTGCCGGCGTAGGAGTTGGTGTTGACGACGGCGCCGCTGCCGCCGCCGCCGCCGGTGCCACCGGCGGCGTTCCCCGTCCCGCCTCCGTTGGCCGCCGGCACGGAGGCATCCGCTGCCGGGCTTCCTGTGCCGCCACCCCCGCCCGTACCACTAGCCGTTTCCCGTCGCCGAGTTTACCGAGCACGTCGTCGAGTCCCAGGTGCCCCACTCCACCGCCCTGCACGCG
>NZ_LZKK01000309.1 GCF_001672815.1 Mycobacterium sp. E796
GGCTTCGATCGGTGCACCCCAACACCACGTTCACCACCTCGGTGTGCACCGGGGCGTTGTTGCTGGCCGCCGCCGGCACCGCCCGCGGTGACCGTCATCCAGCCCACCATCGAGGTGGCGCCCGGCATCACGATTCCGGTCGGCCCGCCGACGACGGTTACCAACGCGCCGCCGCCGCCCGGAGGCACGCAGCCGGGTGGTCCGCAACCACCCGGCGTCCCGCCGGGCGGCCCGCAAGCGCCCCCGCCGCCGCCGTGACCGGCGCGCGGCAGCAGGACAGCACCATCTCACCGCGGCCGCTGGCCGCCGATCTGCGCAGCGCCGACAATCGCGATTGCCCCAGCCGCACCGACGTTTTGGGCGCGGCGCTGGCCGATGTCGTCGGGGGACCGGTGGGCCGCCACGCGCTCATCGGCCGCACGAGGGTGATGACGCCGGTGCGGGTCATGTTCCTGATCGCGCTGGTGTTCCTGGCGCTCGGCTGGTCGACCAAGGCGGCGTGCCTGCAGAGCACCGGCTCGGGGAGCGGTGACCAGCGGGTCGCCAATTGGGAGAACCAACGGGCCTACTACGAGTTGTGCTATTCCGACACGGTGCCCCTCTACGGCGCGGAGTTGTTGAGCCAGGGCAAGTTTCCGTATAAGTCGAGTTGGATCGAGACCGACGGCAGCGGCGCGCCGCAGACGCGCTACGACGGCCGGCCCGCCGTGCGGTACATGGAGTATCCGGTGCTGACCGGGGTCTACCAGTACGTGTCGATGGCGGTGGCCAAGACCTACACCGCGCTGAGCAAGGTCGCCCCGCTGCCGGTTGTGGCCGAGGTGGTGATGTTCTTCGACATCGCGGCGTTCGGGCTGGCGTTGGCCTGGCTGGCGACAGTCTGGGCGACCGCGGGCCTGTCGGGCCGGCGCATTTGGGACGCCGCCCTGGTGGCCGCCTCGCCGTTGGTGATCTTCCAGATATTCACCAACTTCGACGCTTTGGCAACGGCTTTCGCGATGGGCGGGCTGTTGGCCTGGGCGAGGCGCAAACCGGTGTTGGCAGGAGTGCTCATCGGGCTGGGCGCCGCGGCCAAGCTCTACCCGCTGCTGTTCCTGGGCCCGATGCTGATGCTGGGCATTCGGACCGGCCGCCTTCGTGCCTTGGCGCGCACGGCGGCGACGGCCGCGGCGACGTGGTTATTGGTGAATCTGCCTGTGCTCGTACTGTTTCCGCGCGGTTGGTCCGAGTTCTTCCGCCTCAACACGCGGCGCGGCGACGACATGGATTCGTTGTACAACGTGGTGAAGTCGTTTACCGGCTGGCGCGGGTTCGATCCCGGGCTCGGCTTCTGGCAGCCGCCGACCGTATTGAACGCGGTCGTCGCGGTGTCGTTCGCGCTGTGTTGTGCGGCGATCGCGTATGTCGCGCTCACCGCCCCGCGACGTCCTAGGCTGGCGCAGCTGGTGTTCTTGGTGGTGGCGGCCTTCCTGTTGACCAACAAGGTCTGGAGTCCCCAGTTCTCCTTGTGGTTGGTGCCGTTGGCGGTGCTGGCGTTGCCACATCGCCGAATCCTGTTGGCGTGGATGACGATTGACGCACTGGTCTGGGTGCCGCGGATGTACTACCTGTACGGCAACCCGAACCGCGGCCTGCCGGCGCAGTTCTTCACCACGACGGTGTTATTGCGCGACATCGCCGTTGTGGCGTTGTGCGTGCTTGTCCTCCGGCAGATCTACCGGCCCGAGGAGGACCTGGTGCGCTGGGGCGGGCGCGTCGACGATCCGGCGGGCGGCCCCTTCGATCGCGCCTCCGACGCACCGCCCCGCTGGTTGCCCGACTGGCTGCGTCCGCCGGGGGTGCGCCGCCCGGCGGCGCCGGCAGCCGAACCGGACAAGGAAGCGGTGGCCGCGCAATGACCATCGTCGCGATCCCGCTGTTCCCGCGGTTCACTGCCTTGGACGCCGTGGGCCCGTACGAAGTGCTGCAACGCATTCCATCGATCGAGGTCGTTTTCGTCGGGCACCGCCGCGGCGAGGTGCGCACCGAAAACGGCATGCTCGGCGTCGCCTGCGATGCGGCCTTCGACGAAGTCGGCGCCCCCGACGTGGTGGTCGTGCCGGGCGGCATCGGAACCCGCCAGCTAATCCACGACGACGCTATCCGCACCTGGCTTCGATCGGTGCACCCCAACACCACGTTCACCACCTCGGTGTGCACCGGGGCGTTGTTGCTGGCCGCCGCCGGCCTGCTCGACGGGCTCACCGCGACGACCCATTTCAGTGCTGCGGATTTCTTGAACGAGTTGGGCGCACGTTACGTGCCCGAAAGAGTTGTCGAGCACCTGTCGCAGCGAATCATCACCGCCGCCGGTGTGTCCAGCGGCATCGACATGGCCCTACGGTTGGTCGAGCTTCTTGTCGACCGAGAGGCCGCGCAAGCCGCTCAATTGTTGATCGAATACGACCCGCAGCCGCCGTTCGACTCCGGGTCGCTCGCCAAGGCCGACGCCGCGACGAGGGCCAGGGCGAAGGAATACACCGAACGCCGGAAGTAAGCACCGGCCGGACGGATTTTTCGGGTCGGCCCCCCGTCCGGTACCCTGGTGCGGTTGCCGACGCAGGCGACCCTCCTGCCACGGAACGACCGTGGCCGCTTGAGACCAGAGGAGGTGGTGAGGTTTCCATGCGTCCATACGAAATCATGGTCATTCTTGACCCCACGCTCGACGAGCGCACCGTTGCCCCGTCCTTGGAGACGTTCCTCAACGTCGTCCGCAAGGACGGCGGGACCGTCGACAAGGTCGACATCTGGGGCAAGCGCCGCCTGGCCTACGAGATTGCCAAGCACGCCGAGGGCATCTACGTCGTCGTCGACCTGAAGGCCGAGCCCGCGACGGTATCAGAGCTCGACCGCCAGCTCAGCCTCAACGAGTCGGTGCTGCGCACCAAGGTGATGCGCACCGACAAGCACTGACTGCCGAGTGTCGTCGGAGCTGCGTACGCTCAGCGGGAACACACTGATGTCTATCCCCCGTCCAAACGCGACGAACAGGGTGGAACGAGGAGGAACCTGTGGCTGGTGACACCACAATCACCGTTGTCGGCAACCTGACCGCCGACCCCGAACTGCGGTTCACTCCCTCGGGTGCCGCCGTGGCGAACTTCACCGTGGCGTCGACTCCACGGATCTATGACCGCCAAAGCGGGGAATGGAAGGACGGCGAGGCGCTGTTTCTGCGGTGCAACATCTGGCGAGAGGCCGCCGAGAATGTCGCGGAAAGCCTCACTCGCGGCGCCAGGGTGATCGTCACCGGGCGGCTCAAGCAGCGTTCGTTCGAGACCCGTGAGGGCGAGAAGCGCACCGTCGTCGAGGTCGAGGTCGACGAGATCGGGCCTTCGCTGCGGTACGCCACCGCCAAGGTCAACAAGGCCAGCCGCAGCGGGAGCGGGGGCGGTGGCTTCGGCGGGGGCGGCGGCTCGCGCCCGGCGGCGGCCCCGGCGGCCCAGCCGAGTGGCGGGGACGACCCGTGGGGCAGCGCCCCGGCCTCGGGGTCCTTCGGCGGCGGCGACGACGAGCCACCCTTCTAAAACACAAAACTTCAGACCAGTAACAAACGGAAAGAAAGACAGACATGGCCAAGTCCACCAAGCGGCGCCCGGCTCCGGAAAAGCCGATCAAGGCGCGCAAATGCGTCTTCTGCGCCAAAAAGGGTCAAGCGATCGACTACAAGGACACCACCCTGTTGCGCACCTACATCAGTGAGCGCGGCAAGATCCGGGCGCGCCGGGTCACCGGCAACTGCGTGCAGCACCAGCGCGACATCGCGATCGCGGTGAAGAACGCGCGCGAGGTGGCCCTGCTGCCCTTCACCTCCTCGACGCGGTAGCCGCCGAGAGCCAACCGAAAGTACTGAACAATGAAGCTGATTCTGACGGCTGACGTCGATCACCTCGGGACCGTCGGCGACGCGGTCGAGGTCAAGGACGGGTACGGCCGTAACTTCCTGCTCCCGCGCGGCCTGGCCATCCTGGCCTCGCGCGGCGCGCAGAAGCAGGCCGACGAGATTCGCCGGGCCCGCGAGACCAAGACCGTGCGCGACCTTGAGCACGCCAACGAAATCAAGTCGGCGATCGACGCCCTGGGCCCCGTCACGCTGCCGGTGAAGGCCGCGGGCGACACGGGCAAGCTGTTCGGCTCGGTGACCGCCGGTGCCGTCGTCGCGGCCATCAAGAAGGCCGGCGGACCCAACCTCGACAAGCGGGTCGTCCGCCTGCCCAAGACGCACATCAAGGCCGTCGGCACCTATGCGGTCTCGGTGCACCTGCACCCCGAGATCGACGCCGAGGTCGCGCTCGATGTCGTTGCGGATAGCTAACTAAGTAGCGTTTGCTCTCCTTCGGCGGCGGCCCTCGATCGGCCGCCGCCGAACCTTTCGTGCCGGGCGCGGGCTTCGTGGCGTCTTTTGAGCGCAGTCGCGTTTGCTCGACTGGCGAACTCCTTCAGGGGTCCCACCGAGCGATCCTCTTAACCACCTGGTAACTCGGCGAAAATATGGCCGAAAGCCAACACGCCCGACGCAGTAACCTGCGACGACACGCCGTAGAGATTCCTGTCCACACCGATTGTGGTGAGTTGTACTGCTCTTATCAGCAGCGATGTCGCGGAGTCTCGAATTAATCCACAGGTTCTCCACACCCCGTTCAACACAGGTGTCGAAGGATATGCACACACGATGCACAGCGTTATGAACAGCGGCCCCTTTAAGTACTGGCCAGCAACGTTTACGGTCGTCCCGGCGCTATGCGATACGGGTTCATGTGGTCGTTGGATGTCGGCGCCTTGACTTAAGCTCTGAACGTCGGTTCGAATGTATGTTCGGGTACTCGTGCTAGGGGAGGTGAGAGTCCGTGGCGGTCGTCGATGACCTGGCGCCAGGCATGGATTCGTCGCCACCGAACGAAGAGTTCGGCCGCCAGCCCCCGCAGGACCTCGCCGCGGAGCAGTCGGTGCTGGGCGGGATGCTGCTGAGCAAGGACGCGATCGCCGACGTCCTGGAACGGCTGCGGCCCGGCGACTTCTATCGCCCGGCGCACCAGAACATCTATGACGCGATCCTCGACCTCTACGGGCGCGGCGAGCCGGCCGACGCCGTGACGGTCGCCGCGGAACTGGACCGTCGCGGAATGCTGCGCCGTATCGGCGGTGCGCCCTACCTGCACACCCTGATCTCGACGGTGCCGACGGCGGCCAACGCGGGCTATTACGCGGGCATCGTCGCCGAGAAGGCGCTGCTGCGCCGGCTGGTGGAGGCCGGGACGCGGGTCGTGCAATACGGCTACGCGGGTGCCGAGGGCGCCGACGTGGCCGAGGTGGTCGATCGTGCGCAGGCCGAGATCTACGACGTCGCCGACCGCCGGATGTCCGAGGACTTCGTTCCCCTCGAGGACCTGCTGCAGCCGACGATGGACGAGATCGACGCGATCGCGTCGAGCGGCGGGGTGTCGCGCGGCGTGCTGACCGGTTTCACCGAGCTCGACGAGGTGACCAACGGCTTGCACCCCGGGCAGATGATCATCGTGGCGGCCCGGCCGGGCGTGGGCAAGGCGCTGGCGCTGAAAACGCCCCTGCCGACGCCGGGCGGTTGGACAACCATGGGAGACGTCGCGGTCGGAGAGGAGCTGCTCGACGCCGACGGGCAGCCGACGCGGGTGGTTGCCGCGACGGACGTGATGCTGGGACGCCCCTGCTATGAGGTGGAGTTCTCCGACGGGACGGTGATCACCGCGGACGCCGCGCATCAGTGGCCGACAACTGGCGGTATCCGGACATCGGCTCAGCTGCGCAGCGGCTGGGACACGATCGCCGCGGCCGGCTCGACGCCGCACTACGGCAACCTTGGGGCGACGGCCTTGTTAGCTCCTGTCCTGCAGATCATCTCGGTGCGCCGCGTGGAAAGTGTGCCGGTGCGCTGTGTCCAGGTGGACAACGCCGCGCATCTTTATCTTGCCGGCGCAGGGATGGTGCCGACCCACAATTCCACGCTGGGTCTGGACTTCATGCGGTCGTGTTCTATCAAGCACCGGCTGGCCAGCGTCATCTTCTCGCTGGAGATGAGCAAATCCGAGATCGTGATGCGGCTGCTGTCGGCCGAGGCCAAGATCAAGCTCGCCGACATGCGCTCGGGCCGGATGAGCGATGACGACTGGACACGGCTGGCGCGGCGGATGAGCGAAATCAGCGAGGCGCCGCTGTATATCGACGACTCGCCCAACCTGACCATGATGGAGATCCGGGCCAAGGCGCGCCGGCTGCGGCAGAAGGCCGACCTGCGGCTGATCGTCATCGACTACATGCAGCTGATGACGTCAGGCAAGAAGCACGAGTCGCGCCAGGTGGAGGTTTCCGAATTTTCAAGGCACCTCAAGCTTTTGGCGAAGGAACTCGAGGTTCCGGTGGTGGCGATCAGCCAGCTCAACCGCGGTCCCGAGCAGCGCACCGACAAGAGGCCGATGCTCGCCGATCTTCGCGAGTCGGGATGTCTGACCGCATCGACGCGGATCCTGCGTGCCGACACCGGGGCAGAGGTGACGTTCGGCGAGCTGATGCGGACGGGCGAACGTCCGCTGGTGTGGTCGCTGGACGAGCGGTTGCGCATGGTCGCGCGCCCCATGACCAACGTCTTCCCGAGTGGTCGCAAGGAGGTGTTCCGGCTTCGGCTGGCCTCGGGCCGCGAGGTCGAGGCCACCGGTAACCACCCGTTCATGAAGCTCGATGGCTGGACTCCGTTGGAGCAGCTCAAGATCGGCGATCGCATCGCGGCGCCGCGGCGCGTTCCCGAGCCCGTCGACACGCATCGGATGGACGACTCCGAGGTGATTCTGCTCGCCCACATGATCGGTGACGGGTCATGTGTGAAGCGGCAGCCGATCCGCTACGCATCGATCGACGAGGCGAACCTTGCCGCGGTGACGATCTCCGCAGCGCACTTTGGGGTGAAGGCGATCCGCGACGAATACCCGGCGGCGCGCGTGACAACGCTGCGGTTGCCCTCCCCGGAGCGACTGGCTCGCGGCCGGCGCAACCCCATTGCTGCATGGCTCGATGGAATGGGCCTGTTCGGCAAGCGCAGTTACGAGAAGTTCGTGCCGGAGGCCGTATTTCGTTCGCCCAACGACCAGGTGGCATTGTTCCTGCGCCATCTCTGGGCCACGGATGGGTCGGTTCGATGGGATGCCAAGGTCGGGCAGGCGCGGATTTACTACGCGTCGACCAGTCGCCGTCTCATCGATGACGTGGCACAGCTGCTGTTGCGGGTTGGCGTTTTTGCGAGAATCAAACACGCGCCGAAGCTCGGTTACCGTGACTCGTGGCACCTGCACATCTATGGGGCCGAGAATCAGCTGCGGTTCGTTAACCACGTTGGCGTCCACGGCGCGAAAGCGGCCGCGGCAGAAGACGTACGGCGTCATCTCGAAACGATCGTGCGAAACACAAACTTGGATACCATCCCGAAGGAGGTGTGGGAGCGTGTCCGCGAGGTGCTGTCCGCCAAACAGATCACGCACCGGCAGTTTGCGTCGGCGATGGGTAGCCAGTTCTGCGGGTCCACGATGTGGAAGCACTCGCCGAGCAGGTCCAGGCTGCATCGTGCGGCGGTCGTGCTCGATGACCGGGAGATCCACGCGCTTGCGACCACCGACGTCTACTGGGACTCGATCGTCGAGATCACCAGCATTGGTGAACGCGATGTGTATGACGGAACCGTAAGCGGGACACATAATTTCGTCGCGAACGGTATCAATCTCCATAATTCTCTCGAACAAGATGCCGACGTCGTGATCCTGCTGCATCGGCCGGACGCTTTCGAGCGTGACGATCCGCGCGGGGGAGAGGCGGATTTCATTCTCGCCAAACACCGCAACGGCCCGACCAAGACTGTCACCGTCGCGCACCAGCTGCACTTGTCGCGCTTCGCCAACATGGCGCGTTGAGTTGACCAGCTGTGGCTTCTCAAGTGAAATGTCCACTTAATGTCCAATTGGACATGGAAGTGAGAATTTTCCCGACGCCCCGATCGTCGTAACCGCTCCGAACGCTCCTGTCGTCGATCCCGCTACACGCTTCATGTGGTTCATGTATTCCCGTTGATGCCGAGGGTCGTCGCACTTGTCAGCAGTTCAGTTAGTGCGGCGTCGGCTATGTCGCCGAACGATTCGGCATTGCCCGGGGCTGCCCACCGTGTGTAGCTGATGTCGAAGGCGATCATGCCGATTTCGGCGGCCAGCCGTGCGGCGGTGTTATCGATGCCGCGCGCACGCAACGCATCGGCCACCGCCGAGGCTAGGCGGGCACGCTTGAGCAGTCCGCGTTCCTGCAGTTCGCTATTGGCGGCGATGACCGCTTGACGCAGCGGCACGATCTCATGTCGCTGCGGGGTGAACACCACCGCCGCCGATCGCAGTGCGGCCGCGATGCATTCGATGGCGGTGGCCGACGAGCTTGCCGTGCGGATACCTTCACTAAAGCGATCGATCAGGATGTCCTGACCGGCGGAGAGGACCTCGCGTTTGTCGGCGAAATACCGAAAGAAACTGCTTTTGGTTAGTCCGGCTCGATCCGCGATCTGCGCAACCGAGGTCGCGTCGTACCCCTGCTCAGCGAACAGTTCCAACGCCGCCCGTTCGAGGCGTTGCCGTGCATTCGGTTCCCACCGGGGCATGACGACAGCTTAGTTGATAAGACTAAGTCTCATCGGAGTGCTACAGTGATAGGACCAAGTATTATCACTGACTGTGGCCTCCAGCGTCGAAATCCTTGCCGGGCCCTGATCAGTCCGACGTTGCGTGAAAGGGGCGCTCCGCCATGCGTTTAGGCGTGCATTTCGTCAACTACTCACCGCCCCCGGGCCAGCAGATAGGTCCCATATTGGCCCGGGCCGCCGCCCTCGCGGACGAGGCCGACGCCGCGATGTTCACCCTGCCCGACCATTTCCTGGGCGTCGGCGATGCGCACAACCCGTTCCTGGAGTGCTACACCTCGCTGGCATTCCTGGCCGGCCAGACCAGCACCATCACCTTGAGCGCGCTGGTCACCGGAGTGACATACCGCCACGCCGGCGAACTTGCCAAGACCGTCAGCACCCTCGATGTGCTCGCGGGCGGGCGGGCCGTGCTCGGACTTGGCGTGGGCTGGTATGAGCGCGGGCACACCGCACTCGGCCTGCCCTTCCCACCAGTGGGGGAGAGATTCGAGATACTCGAGGAGACCCTGCAGGTGTGCTTGCAGATGTGGAGCGACAATGATGGCCCCTTTGCGGGCGAGCATTACCAGCTCGCCGAGACGATCTGCGTGCCGCAACCGCCTCGACGCACGCCGATCCTCATCGCCGGGCGCGGCGAGAAGAAGACGCTGCCACTGATCGCGAAGTACGCCGACATATGGTCTGGCGCCGCGGAATCAGTCGAAGAGCTTGAGCACAAGATGGGCGTGTTGAAGCGACACTGCGACGCTATCGGTCGCGATCACAACGAGATCGAAAAAACCGTTGGCTTCTTTTTCGTCAATCCCTTCGATAACCTCGACAGTTACCTCAAACGAGCCGAAGCCTACGCCGCACAAGGCATCTCGTTGGTTCACGTCGGTGTCATGCCCGGAAATCCCGATCCCATCGGCTACATCGAACGCATCTGCGAGCACCTGCTGCCGAAACTGGCCGAAATAGGCTGACAGGTCCGGCGGCTGGCTTCCGTGCTCCGAATCCAGGCTGTCGCGCTGCCGGAGGGCACTGCTGGATTCGATCCTGTTGATGACTCTTAGCGCCGTGAGTTCGGTTTCGGGTACGAGCCCTGAGCAGACGGGTAGAAAGACGCGCTTTCAGGGCCCAAGCGACCGATTGTGGTGCTGGATCGGCGTCCACGTGGAACCGCACCGGCTGCACGGTCACGGCCCATATCCGGGGGCTATGTTTCTTTGTGACGAGAGGGGACGAATGACGACGGCGCAACAGGCCCGGGTGTCGGCAGCGTGCAGCGCGAGCGCGGACGGCCAATGATCGAGTTCGCTCTCACGCGAATTTCCAAGGCGCCGATCGAGATCGTGTTCGACGCCATGACCGACCACCGCGCGATCGCGGACTACATGTGGGCATGCCGGCGCAGCACGCTCGACCGCGAGGGTGTCCCCGCGCCCAACGGCGTGGGCGCCATCAGGCGCCTGGTCATGGTCGGGCCTCCGTTCGTCGAGGAGATCGTCGCCTACGAGCGGCCCACTGGCTACGCGTACAAGATGCTTTCCGGCGCGCCGACGAGGGATCACATCGGCACGATCCGGCTGCGGCCAACGGACACCGGCACCGAGGTCAGCTGGCACCTCCGGTCAACGCTGAAGATTCCCGGTGTCGATTGGCTGATGCTGCCGGTGTTCAAGAAGGTGATCGACCAACTGCTCAGAGGCGGCATCGCGACTGCCGAGCGCCGGGTCTGAAAGGCCCAACCGGGCCACTCGATCAGCCCAGCGCCGCTGCGGGAGGGTTGGGCGGCACTGGGATCGGCCGTTCCGACGGTGCCAGGTGCAGCGAGAGATCGCGGGCGGGCGTCGTTAGTGGACGATATCGTTTACTATACGGATCCGTAGGTGACCACCGACAAGATCGAAAGTGGCCGGTTATTGACCGCGCTACGCCATCTCAGGACTTGCACGCTCAGCTCACACGTAAGGCGTTGTGGCATAGGCGACACCACCTGCGGGCGGCTGCACGTCGAAACGCGGCAGCCATAAAGACGTTAAACTAGTGGGCCTTCCAACGACTGCGGCGGTGGCTGAGAACCGACAGTTACTCCAAGGCGCATGGGCTTCTCATCAACCCGACGATCGAGGCCATCCGCCACCGGCGCCCAGGGACCCTTCGAGGGTGGCGCGGATTGTCTGTAGTGGTCGGCCGATGAGTTCGCCCAGTGTCGGGTCGGTGGTCGCGAAGTCGCCACGCCGTGCGGCCTGAAACATTCCGAGCAACAACCGGGCGGCTGGTTCCGGCGCGCCTGAGCCGGTCATGTGGCGCACCCACTCCTCGTCGTCAATAATGGTGCGCCGCACCGGTATTCCGGTGACGGCCGATATCGTTTCGGCGATGTCGTCGAAGGTGACGGCTTGTGCTGCGGTGAGCGGCGGTGTCGGGCCGTCGAACACCGGGCCGTCGTTTTCATCGATGCCGGCGGCAAGCAGGGCGGCGGCACCAGCGGCGAGATCTTCGCGCGCTGTCCACGACACGGGGCCGTCCTCGGGCAGCGCGAGTTCGCCAGTTTCGGCGGCGCCGTGCACGAGGTATCCGAGAGTGTGCGCGTAGAAGCCGTTGCGTAGTGAGGTCCACGGCAGGGCGATCTGGGCGATGCGTCGCTCGGTCGCCGCGTGATCCGCGGCGGCGGCAAAGGGGGAATCCCTCGCGGTGTTCTGGTGCGCGGTGTAGAAGACGCGACCCGCGCCGCTATCCGCTGCAGCCTGTGCGGCGGCGGTGTGCTGTGCGACGGCCTCCTCGCCGAGGGAATCCACCGACGTCACAAGCACACGTTCGGCGCCCTCAAACGCCGCGGTGAGCGATGCGGGGTCGCTGAAGTCGCCACGGCGGACTCGGACGCCGCGCTCGGCGAGGCCAGCGGCCTTTTGTGGGTCGCGGACACTGACGCCAAGTTCGCTCGCGGGGAGCCTGCGCAGCAATTCTTCGACGACCGCGGAGCCGAATGCGCCAGTGGCGCCAGTGATGACGATCATTTGCACTTTCCGGTCTAAGTGGGGGATTGGCTACTTCGAGTCGACTCTTGCCACAAGCTCGGCGGCGGCGAGTTGTTGTTGCTTGGAAGGCCATGCGCTGTCGTCGATCCCGAGTGCGGTGCGCAGCCAGGCCGTTGTGGCATGCTGGACGATCGCGACGCGCTCTGGACTTTCGTCGGTGGTGCGGGTGTCGTTGTAACCCTGGATGCCGCCGAGGCCGTGTTCTGCGCCGGCCAGCACAAGTAGGTCCCGTGCGCCTGGGCTGAGCCGGTAGCCGTCAGTGAACCAGTCCGGACCGCGCGTGCTTAGGGGGGATTGGTCGCGATCGCCCGCGATCACGAAGCTGGGGGTTTTCAGAGCCGTGAAATCAGGGTTCATGAAAGGGAAGTACTCGGTGGCCAGTGGGGTCAGATCATTGCCCCCGGTGCCGGGCAGGCACAGGAGTAGCGCCGCTTTTACCCGTGGGTCGGCCATGCTCTGCCCCGGTATCTGAGCGACGTCGATGACGCGGGCGCCTGCGAGCATGCTGGCGGTCTGTGCTCCCCAGGAGTGTCCGGCGGCCACCACGCGTGCACCGTCGATTCGTCCCGTCAGGCCCGGCACGACCGCTTCGATGCGGTCGAGTTGGTCGAGGATGTGGGTCAGATCCTGAACACGAGATCGCCAGATGTCAGGGGTGCGTGGGTCATCCGGGTCAAGGCCGAGCGAGTCGAGGTGGGTCGGCTGTATCACCACGAACCCGCGGGCGGCCCAGAATTCGCTCAAGGGGACGTACTCGTCCATGGTCAGCGTCATGCCGTGCGAGAAGACGATGACCGGTAGTCCGCGGCCCCGGGTGGGCGCAGAGACGCGTACCTGTAGGTCGTGGCCGCGACCCGGCGCGGCCAGGGTCACCGGCCGCACAGAGATGACCGGCGTTGTCGGGGCGAAGTCGTTGTCGACGGTCTCGAGAGTGGCGCTCATGGTGTCAAACCTCTTATCAGTCATGCGGTGATCGGGCGGACGACGGCCTACGATAGAACCGGAACGCCGCTCCACTAGATTAACGGAACATCGCTCCGCTTTTCAAGCCGATCGGAAAGGAGAAGTGTGGCGCCTCGGGTCCCGGCCGCTCGGGCGCGTCCCGCCAAGCGCGCGGACGCGCGCCGCAACGAACAAGCCCTATTAGATGCCGCTGCAGCGGTGTTCGTGCGCGCCGGTGTTGACGCTCCCGTGCGTGAGATCGCGGCCGAGGCCGGCGTGGGGATGGGCACCATCTACCGGCACTTTCCCAGCCGCGCCGATCTCGTCGTCGGAGTCTTTCGGCATCAACTCGAGGCGCTGTCTTCGCTGGATGCGATCGTCCCGGCCCGCGATGAGGACCCGTATGCAGCGTTGCGGTCGTGGGTTCATCGCTTCGCCGACTTCCTGGTCACCAAGCACGGCTTGGCCCGGGCGCTGCGCTCAGACCAGGCCGGCTTCGAGGCTTTGCATGCCGAATTTCTGGAACGGCTGTTACCCGTATGCGATCGACTGCTGAAAACCGCTGCGGCGAGCGGTCTTCCGCGCGGCGACGTCAGGCCGCTAGACCTCTTGCATGCCGTGGGCAACCTGTGCATCGGCGTGGAAGCCGATCCCGACTATGACGTTCACGGCATGATCGATCTGCTCATCGCCGGCCTGGGGCAACCTTAATTGGCTAGCGGGCAAGGGCTGGGACGGGTGCCTAGGAGCAGGCCACCGCTAGTGCCGCGCGCGACATGGCGTAATGCTGCCCGACCGAGCGAACCATTCAGTCGCAATGGCGTTGTCCTAGTGGATGATTCGCGTCGTCACCGCGTCCGATTCGCCGCGCGTCTCGTCGACCCCGCCCGCTTGTCGATGGCGCTCGTACCGCGCCGCCCGGCAGGACGTTGTGACCGAGCTCTATACGCCTCGTGGCGTCGCCGGCGTTCTGCTGCATACTCGGGACCCGGTTCGGCGTCAAGGTCCGATATCGGCACCCGTTCGCCGCATGTCGGGCACACGCCGTCCAGGCCCACTTCGCTTCTGCAGGTGCGATGCGTGGTGCGTATTGCCAGTGGTTCGCCCTCGCTCTTGCACCACGTCTCGGCCCACGCCCGGTAGGCGAGGATCACGGGAAAGAAGTCACGTCCCATCGGCGTCAGCACGTACTCGTAGCGCGTCGGGCGCCGGCTGTAGATGCGCCGTTCGACCATCCCGTCGGCCTCCAACCGTTTGAGTCGAGCCGAGAGCATCTGAGCCGTGGCGCCGGTTTGCGCTTGCATCTCGTCGAAGCGACTGCAGCCTGCGAACAGTTCCCGCACGATCAGCATCGTCCAACGATCCCCGACGATGGCTGTCGATCGTTCGACCGGGCACAACGTGTGTGCGGCGGCTCCGCCCCATCTAGCTGCGCCCATCTCGTCGCTCCGCTTCGCACAGTCAGTTGTAACTATGATTTTCATAGTCTACCCTCGATACGTAGGTGTCAATGCGGCGCAACGGTGGGGCCGGTCTCGCCGAGGCGGGCCGGCTGGCAACCGTAAAGGGGTTTTCGAGATGCAACTTATCGCCACGGTCACCTTGAATCCCGAGGGACCGCAGGCGGCCCCGCCTACCGACCTCCGAGAGGCCGAATTCCAGGCGGCGCGTGGCCTTTACATGGACGGATTCATCCGGCAAATCTGGGTTTACGCCGACGGTTCGGGTTCCTCGATGATCGTCGAGGCGCCCTCGGCCGCCGTCGCCGCGGACAGACTCGGCGCGCTGCCGATGGTCAGCGGCGGCTACCTAACACCACCCACTATCGTGGCGCTGGCTCCCTACTGGGGCTTCGGTCCACGCACCTGACGCTAAGACTATCCGTGGCAATCCCTGCCCTACGCTACTGCGCACAGCTCCACGGATACGGAAACTATTGTCGGGCAACGTTTTACCCATATGAAAGGACATACCGATGCCATTCGCTCGAATCGACCTCGCGGAAGGGCAATCCGACGAGTACCGCCAAACGATCGGCGATGTCGTCTACACCGCCATGGTCGAGACGCTCGGCGTGCCTGAAGGGGATCGCTTCCAGGTGATCAATGAACATCGCGCGCAGAACTTCATCTTCGACCCCGAGTACCTCGGCATCAACCGGTCGAACGACTGTGTGTTCATCCAGGTGACGCTGCTGGCCGGCAGGTCCGTGGAAAAGAAGTCGGCGTTTTACAAAGCCATCGCGGACGGCTTGCACGACCGTCTCGGGATGCGACGCGAGGACATCGTCATCAATCTGGTCGAGAACGCCAAAGAGAACTGGTCCTTTGGCAACGGTGAAGCCCAGTACGCCACTTAGCCCCAGCCGCCTTAGGGCCGACAAGGGATGTCATGCCGTCACTACAGATAGATGTGCCCGGTGATCACGCCAGCGAGACGTCTTTGGCGCTGGCCGGTGGCACCTTAGGCCGGCGACTTGGCTTGCGGCGGTAGCCCTTTACATTCCGGCGCCGAAGCCCATCGCGACGAAGGCGGCGACCACGAGCACGATCAGCCCCACGATCTCAACCCACGGTCGCCAAGGTCGAGCTTCGATGGCGTAGGACATGATCTTGATTGGGCCGGCCGGGGGTGGCGGTTGCTGCTCGGTGGTCAACGGTTCGTAGAACTGATGAAAGTACAGCTGGATCAGCGTCGCCCCGACCCACAGCCCGATGAGAAAACTCACCGGCTTTACCCCGGCGATGAACAGCACAACCACTAGTCCCGTTGCCAGGATCAATGAGGCGACGTCTGATGTCGCAGTTGCTCTCAGCTTGCCGCCGTCATACGCCTTGTCCAGCGCGGCGCGACGACGCCGGTACGGCAGCATGAAGAACGTGAGTTTGCCAAGGATGTGTACACCGGCCAAGACGGCGAGCACAGTAGCTGCTGTGCGCATCAGCACCTCCCTATTTCGATACACTAGTGTACACTAATTCTGGTATGGGCGAGCCACAGGCACGTAAACCGCCGGGGAGACCGCGGGACATGCGGGTCGAGGCAGCGATTCTGGACACCGCGCTCGAGCTGTTTTTGGTCGGCGGCACTGCGGCAGCCTCATTCGAGGCCATCGCCGAGCGGGCCGGCGTCAGCCGCACGACTATCTACCGGCGGTGGGGGACCCGTGACGACCTGCTTGTCGCGGCGCTGCAGCGGTTGCGCCAGGACAACGCGGCCGGCGTCGAAGACTGGGCTCAGCGCTCACTGGCAGAGGCGATCGCGGTCTTCGAGCGGCTCACTGTGGCGGCGTTGGTTGATGCCCGCAGCATAGGCCTGTTGCGCCAGATGGTGGCCCTCGACAGCGAGAGTCCGATCAAACGTCAATACTGGTCTACCGTCTTGCAGCCGCAACGCGATATTTTTTCGCAGCTGATCATGACCGCGCGCAGCAGCGGCGAGCTCGCACCCGGACCTGACCCCGAGCTTGTTCTAGACCAACTCGGCGGCGCCCTCCTCTACCGGGCGTTGATGCGACCAGAACCCCTCGATGCCGCCGAAGCCCAGCGTTACGTGCGCCAGCTTCTCGATGCGCTCGGCCTCGTAAGATATCGATAGTTATGCTATAAATAGCCTTATCATGAGGTACCCGGCAGACCAGAAGGTCAAGGCACGCGCCGCGCTGCTGCGCGCGGGCACGCGGTCGATGAAGGTAGCCGGTTTCAACGGGATCGGCGTGGACGGGCTAGCCGCTGCGGCGGACGTGACCTCCGGCGCGTTCTATTCGAACTTCGCCAATAAGGAAGCGATGCTCGAGGCGATCATCGATGCCGCTGTCGGTGAGCCCTTCCTTTCCGACACGGAGTCCGGCAGCAAGACCGAGCGCCGGTCGAAGCTGAAGAGCTTTCTCGCGGAATACCTCAGCACCTACCACGTGGAAAACCCGGGCGACGGATGTGTGATGCCGACCCTTAGCGCCGACGTGGCGCGGGCGGGAGTGTCCACTCGGGAGGCCTACGAACGCAAGATCACCGCGCTGGCGGAGCGGGTGGCCGATGTTCTCGACGGAGCCGATCGGGAGCGGCGGGCGTGGAGCGTCGTCGCGCTGATGGTGGGGGCGGTGTCGATCTCGCGCGCGATGGCCGACCCCGCCACGCAGGCAGACGTGATCGACGCCGCGAGCGAGACCGCGGACAGGCTCATTTCGCCCGGCAAGCGACGCACATGAGTGGAGGCGGCATGTGGGCATCGAGTGCTTGGAAAGCCGCCCTGGCGGGCTCGGGTATCGCCGCGGCCTTGGTTTGCGTTGTGCCGGGCGTCAATTCGAGCGCCGCGCCGGACGACGAAGCTGCGACAATGCAGCGGCAGCGGGCCATCGTCGGCGCGTTCGCGACCGCCATCGTGCACGACGATCATGCGGACATCGCCGAACACGCCACCCCCGACATTGTCTGGACCATTCCCGGCTCCAGCGTGGTGTCGGGCCGGGCGACCGGAATCGACGACGTCACCAGGTTGGCCGACACGTTCGCCCAGTACGGACTGCACATCACGCCGCAGGGATTCGCCTTCGGCCGTGACACCGTCGCGGTGACGCTGCACGACACCGGTGAGCACAATGGCGTGCGGCTCGAACAGGACGTGGTCAACGTGCTAACTATCCGTGGCGACAAGATTTCAGAGGTCACAGCACATTTGACCGACATCGACTCGTTCGACGCGTACTTCTCCTAGCCGCCGTGGCTTTTCGGTCCTACAGTCTCCCAGCAGGCCGCGGCCACTCGGCGGAGATAACGGGGTTGGAGGTTCTATGGGGCGATCAAGCTGATTTGTGCGCCGAGAGCAGGTAGGCGGGAAAAATCAACCGACCCTTCTCGTCGGTGGCCAGTTGCGGCATCGGCACCGCCTCACCATCGCCATGCACCTGTCCGGCCAGCGCGTGGATGGAGGCGGGGTTTATCTCATCGACGGTCCAGTACTTCGACACGGCTGCGCGCAACTCATCCTCGGTGACGGCATTGATCGGCACCGTGAAATCGTCAGGGAAAGCACCGTGGGCGAAGACAAGGACAAAGAAGGACGCTCCGGGACGGGCGGCGCGGTACATCGCTCGGAGATAAGCATCGCGGCTTTCGACCGGCAACGAATGAAACAGTGTGCTATCCATCAGCGTTGAGAAACGGTCGTCGAATCCGGTCAGAGACGTGATGTCGGCGCACAGAAACGTTGCGTTGACGATGCCGCGGGATTTCGCGGTTGCCGTGGCCGTGTCGATCGCCGCCCGGCTCAGGTCCACCCCGACCACGGTGTGACCCTTGGCGGCCAGCGTCAACGACAATTCCGCGTGCCCGCAGCCGGCGTCCAGGACATCGCCGCGGATGCGTCCTTCGTTGATCAGCCCCATGAAAGCGGGCTGAGGTTCGCCGATGTTCCATGGGGGTGGTCCTACGAAGATGCCTTCCTCGCGGTAGGCGCCATCCCAGTCGATCAATTCAGTTGCCATACATAGATATACGCACGCATACGCACGCAGGGTTCAAGCTATTCATGTACATGTGGCAACAACACTCCACGCTCGAAGCCGTCGCTCCGCTCGCGGACCATCGAGTACGTTTGCGATCCGATCTGCTCGCAGAAATCTTGTGCTCGTATCCCATCTGAGTGGCTGCTTCCGCTCGCGCGACGTCCGCACTGAGAAACCATCGCGCGTTCAGCTCGGCGCCACCGTCCGGGCATGCTCAGGCGCGTATCGGTCACCCACGATGGTTCCCGGTGCGAAAAGCTCTGATAGGTAGGCGCATTCGTCAGCGCTGAGCGCGACGTTCGTGGCAGCGAGATTCTCGGCGACGTACTCGGCGCGCTTGGTGCCGGGAATCGTCACGACCGGGAAGGGGCGTGACAACAGCCACGCCAACGCTAGTTGTCCGGGCCGACAACCCTTTTGATCAGCCAGCGCGTTGAGTTCGGCGACCGGGGCCAGATTTGTGCCCAGGTGCTCCCTTGTGAACCGCGGGTTGGTAGCGCGTAAGTCGCCGGGCGCGAAGGTGGCATCAGGGGCCAAGGCCCCAGTAAGCGCAGAGCGGCCCAGCGGACTGTAGGCCACCAGCGTAATTCCTAAGGCGGCACAAGTCTGGGCGATATCGCTTTCGATGCCGCGCTCCCAGAGGGAGTACTCACTCTGCAGGGCTGCTATGGGGTGCACGGCGTGTGCTCGGCGTAAGGTCTGCGACCCCACCTCGCTGAGGCCGATCGCGCGGACCTTGCCCGCGCTTACCAGATCAGCCATCGCGCCGACCGTCTCCTCGATAGGGACTTCTGGGTCCAGACGATGGTAGTAGTACAAGTCGATCACGTCGGTCCCGAGCCGGCGCAGGCTGGCCTCGCACGCCGCCGTCACATACTCGGGCCTTCCGTCGATGGCAATCCCGTCGTTGGTTGCGTTGATCCTGGCGGCGAACTTCGTGGCCAGCACCATCTCATCGCGGCGCCCGGAAATGGCCTTCCCGATCAGCTCCTCGTTATGTCCGAACCCACGGATGGGGACCCCCCACGTGATGTCTGAAGCTCCGTAGACGTCCGAGGTGTCGAGGTGGTCCACTCCGAGGTCGAGTGCTGCGCGAATGGTTCGTACCGATGTCGAATCGTCGGCTTGACCATAGCTTTGCGACATCCCCATACAACCAAGACCGATCGGTCGGACTTGCAGGTCCGATTTGCCGATCCGGACCCGCGCCAAGCCCTCGACTGTCGTCATCGTCTGGCCCCTCCAATAAGTGATAGCTTTACTATCAGATAGTACTCCCTGGAACGGAGATGACGATGAGACGAGACGCGGCAATCAACCGCAGCCGTTTGGTCGCCGCTGCCGAGGAAGTGTTTGCGCAGCACGGAGCGCGGGCGACCCTGGAGGATGTCGCCCGCGCGGCGGGGACCGGCCCGGCTACGCTCTACCGACGGTTCCCCAATAAGGACGCGCTGGTCCGCGAGGTGTTGAGCGAATTCTTCCGGCGCCTTCTGGCGACCGCTGAGGAAGCCCATGCAACACCTGACGAGCGATGCCTAAGTGTCTTTCTCTATACCGTGGGCGCCGAACTCGTTCGCAGGAGCGGGTTGTCGGCCTACCTATGGGGCGACCTCGCACCAAAGCCACTCGTCGAGGAACTCCGGCGGCAGTCGGCCGCCCTGCTTTCGCGCGGCCAGCGATCCGGGGCGATCCGGCAAGACGTGACATCCGCAGACGTGACGGCGACCATTTGGGCACTGCGCGGCATCTCCGCTGCCGGTGGTGCCGACGACCTCTGGCGACGACACCTCGACACCGTGCTGCGCGGCCTCAGCGGACCAGACTAGACGTAGGATAGCGACCGTTATATAGTGATCGTTATCCAATGGATGGGACGAAAGGAATATTCATGGCAGGCGAGCAGGCGTTCGAGTTGGCGGAGTTCTTCGCGGAGGTCGGCAGGCGGACCTCGAATCCCAACTTCGAGCTGGAGACGATCCGCGACGTGGCCGAGAACATCCACCTGGCCACGAAGGAACCCGAGGGCGTGACCTACGCCGAGGTGGACGCCGGCGGTGTGGAGGCATTGTGGTGCATCCCGGTCGACAGCGACCCCGAGTCGGTGCTGCTGCACACCCACATGGGCGGCAGCGTGCTGATGTCGATGCATTCGGACCGAAAAGCTGCCGCGCACATCGCGAAAGCAGCGGGGGTGCGGTCGCTGGTGCTGAACTTCCGACGTTCCCCGGAGCACAAGTACCCAGCACAGGTCGAAGACGTGGACGCCGCTTACCGCTGGCTGCTCGACCAGGGCTACCGGCCCGACAAGATCGGCAGTGTCGGCCACTCGATCGGCGGCTATCTCGCGGTCGAACTTGCGCTGCGGTTGCGTGATCGGGGCGAGGCACTGCCCGGTGCCGTGCTGTCAATCTCGCCGTGGACCGACGCCACGCTGACGGGGGACTCCATCGAGACCAATGCCGAGCGGGACAAGCTGCTCACGCGGGGATTGCTGGAGCTGTTCCGGTCGTGCTGGCTCGATGGAACCGGCGTGGAATTCACCGACCCGCGGGTGCATCTGCTCGGGGCCGACCTGTCGGGGTTACCCCCCATCGCGGTGTACTACGGCGAGTACGAACTGCTGGCGTCGGACGCCGAGGCTTTCTCCCAAAAGGCGCGGCAGGCAGGCAATGACATTGTCGTCCGACGGGTCGACGAGGGTCAGCACTCTTTCATCATGGGCGCGGGCCGTGTCGAGGAGGTTGACCGCGCGATCGCCGAAATGGGTCGCTGGCTGAGCTCTGCGCTAGGAGTTCACAGGGCGGTGGCCTAACCTCGTCCAACCGTTCTTCGAGTGTGATTGAACCCCAGGCCCTTTCCGGCCGTAGATCTAAGTATCTAGCAATATACCTAGCTAACCGAATCAGGAGACATCTGTGGCTACCGTGTTGAAGCCGCATTACGACGTCATCGTGTGCGGCGCTGGGTCGTCAGGATCGGTGATCGCGAGCCGGTTGGCCGAAAACCCCGACATCAGTGTCTTACTCTTGGAGGCCGGCGGCAGCGACAACGTCCCCTCCGTGACCGACGCAAGCCAATGGCCGGCTAACCTTGGCAGCGAGCGTGATTGGGGATTCATGTCCGAGCCCGACCCGCGGCTTCATGGCCGCGCGATCGCCTTTTCGATGGGCAAAGTGCTCGGCGGCGGGTCCAGCATCAACCTGATGATCTGGGCGCGAGGACACCGCAGCGACTGGGACCACTACGCTTCGGAATCCGGCGAGCCGGCCTGGGGATACGAGCCAATCCTCGACCTCTATCAACGGATTGAGGACTGGCACGGCAGCGGCGAGCCGAATCATCGGGGCAAGGGCGGGTCGGTGTTCGTGCAACCGGCACCCGACGCGCATCCGCTCGCCGCGGCGACGCTGGAGGCGGCGAGGGCCATCGGGATTCCCACCTATCAGAGCCCCAACGGCCGCCTGATGGAGGAGACTCGCGGCGCCGCCATCACCGATCTGCGCTGGCGCGACGGAAAACGCCTCTCGGTGTTTGGCACCTACACCAAACCGCACGACCAACAGCCGAACCTCACAGTGGTCCCCCACGCACTAGTCATCCGCGTGATCTTCGAAGGCAACCGCGCCGTCGGTGTCGATGTCGTCCATGGCGGCACGGTGCACCGTGTAGCCGCGGACGCTGAAGTTGTCCTGTCGCTTGGCGCCGTTCATACACCAAAGGTGTTGATGCAGTCCGGCATCGGAGACGAAGCCGAATTGCGTCGAGCAGGCATCACCGTTCGGCAGCACCTGCCCGGGGTCGGACGCAACCTTCAGGACCACTTCGGGTTCGACTGCGTGTGGGAGTTTCCCGAGAACATCCAGGGCAGCACTCAGGTGGGTGCGACATTGTTCTGGGACTCCGGAGCTGCCGATGTCGACGGACCCGACGTGTTCGCGTGTTTGGGACCTTTCCCAAAAGCCACTGCGGAAAACGCCGCGAAATACGGACTGCCGCAAAATAGCTGGGTCCTATTCGGCTCGCCAACGCACCCCCGCAGTCGAGGTCGGATTCGATTGTCGGGTGCCGACCCGGCCGACCCTGTGGTTATCGAAGCCAACGCGCTCTCGGACCCCGACGACCTCAAGACCGCCATCTCCTGCGTCGAAACCCTGCGCGAGATCGGCAACTCAGCCGAGCTTCGGCCGTTCGTCGCACGCGAGGTCATGCCGGGCGATCTGACCGGCGCTGAGTTGGAGACCTATTTGCGTGACGCCGTCACTACCTATTGGCACGAGTGCGGTACAGCGAAGATGGGCCGCGACCCGATGTCGGTGGTCGACGGAAACCTCAAGGTCTACGGCATCGACGGCCTGCGGGTCGCCGACGCATCCATCATGCCCCGCATCACCGCCGCCAACACAATGGCCCCGTGCGTCGTCATCGGCGAGCGCGCCGCCCAATTCATCCAAGCCGCACACCGAATCTGACCCGCGATACATCCGATCAGGGCAGGGAGCCCAAACGACCTTTCCGACCGTGCTCAAAGGTGCGGGTGCGCATCGCTGGCAAGCGGCGTCTATGACATCGGCGCCTCTATCACGGGCGAACAAGGTTCGCCGACAGACCGATTCGGGCCCGTCGGCCGGCGGCGGCCGGGGGCTCAGAGCCCGGCGGAGGTGAGCTGGTAGTCCGCCTCGAGCAGCATCCAGCCGCTCAGCTGTATCGAGAGATCGCGGCTCTGGTTCGGCGACGATGCGAGCCACGAGTCCGCGAACCGGGGAAGCGTTCCCGGGCCTGCCGGCGCGGTGACGGGTCGGGTCCAATCCGCACCGAACAGCGGCAGGCCGTCCACCTCGGCGCGGTTGCCCCAGGCCGCCCCCGCGGAGGCATGCACGAGCCGCGCGGCGGTGGTGTCTCCCAGCGCCAGCGCGGTCAGGGCGAGATACCTGGCGAGGATTCCCATGAACAGCCCGGAGTCGTTCCCAGCGGCTCCGGCAATCACGCCCGCGTCGGCGAGCCTGTCGGCGGTACCGGCGACGAGCGCCGCCGCGCGGTCACGATGGCTCGAATCGTTTGTGCGCAGGGCCAATTCGGTCTCCAGTCCGATGGCCACGCCCTGACAGTAGGTCCGTAGGGAGTGGTTAACCAACCCGCTAGGTTCGTGTATGCCGTCGAAGATGAGGCCACTTTCGGTGTCGCGCAGCCGAGTGTGCAGGAAATCGGCGAGCCGTTCGGCGCGGGACAGCTCGCCCAGGCGTGCCATCGCGATGCCGGTCGGACCGATCCCGGAGGTGCTGTAGTAATCGTGGCCGATCTTCCAGGGCACCGCGCCGACGGCCGGATTCCAGCCGTCGAGCAAGGCGGTCCGCAGCTTCGGAACGGCATTGTCGAACCGGACACCGAGCAGCCTGTCGGCGCGTTCAAGTGCCAGCGCCAGCCACGACATGTCGTCGCAGTACCCGTTGGTCCAGCCGGTGAGGTTGCGGGTGTGAATCCCGCGCGCGATGGCGCCGATCCGGTCGATGCGTTCCGGGGTGCGTGCGCGGTACGCGGCATCCACCATGCAGTCCAGCAGGTGCGCCTGCCACCAGTAACACCAGCGCGCCAACAACAATTGGTCGAAGAGGGACGACGGCCAGTGCAGCGTGCCCAGTTGCGTCCCCGCCTGCCCCCAGAGCGTGTGCACGTGCCGCTCCACGACCGCCCGCTCCGCTAGGTCCGCCCGCTCCCCGGAACCCACCGGGTCGTCCGACGGCTTCTCCGTATTCGCCATCGCCGGCGTCGGCTGTGTCACCGCGCTGAGTGTGATGGCCCCGGCGACCGCGAAAAACACACCGCGCCGGCTGATCCCCTTGTTCGGGCGATCCATCTGCTGGCGGCTTCCTTTGCTGAACAACGATTGCTGGGGCCGGAACTCGTGCAGCTGAATTTTATCCCGCAGCCGCCCAGCTCCGGCGCCCCGACATCAACCTCATCAAAAGGCCGAACGACGAACTCATGATGGACATCGCCCGCCGAACCGGAGGCAACGACATCAACGAATTCCTACAGAATGAGAGAACCGCGCGCGTCCTGCGCGACGCTGAGTCTGCGAACGACGGCTCCGAGAGGGTACCGGCGCAAGACTTTAACGCCCCTCATTACGGGCAGGTCATGTATTGGTGAGTGGCTTGCCCGCAGCCTCCCAGGCCTGCAGTCGATCCTGGATGAAGGCATATTGTTTGGCTGCGGCGGGCAGCGCGGCCACCGTCTGCTCCGGGTTCTCGATCGGCTCGGAGGGAATGGGCAGCTTGGCCGCGGCGACGGCCTTCGCCTCGAGGAACGCGCTGGGCGCCTCACCGATCGGCGCGGACCCGGCTTGCAGGACGGGATCCGCAGCCGTGGGTGGAGTGAGGCCCTCCAGTGGGTCGTCGGCGCGTGGCTCGGACAGGGTGAGGATGGGCCCGAGGTGTGGCGCGATGGCGTCGCGTTTGCCGAGCGGGCCGAGATCGAAGCGGGCTCGCAGGGTCGCGATGATCGACGTGTGGTCGTAAGGCGGCCCGCCGGCGGGTGCCCGGAAGACGGTCCCGCCGGGAATTAGCGGGGAGACGATAACCGCCGGGACGCGGACCCCGAAGCGGGTGAAGTCAAACCCCGGTGGCCGGGTGATGTTGTCGGGTGGGGTGGCACCGGTCTCGGGTGGCACGTGATCGTAGTTCCCGCCGTGCTCGTCGTAGGTGATGATGAGCAAGCTCTTTTCCCAGCCGGCCTGATTGCTTCTGAGTGCCATGTAGACGTCGTAGATGAGCTTTTCGCCCACGGCCAGATTTGAGACCGGATGCTCGTCGTTCTGTAGCTGAAAATTGTGTTTGTCGTGATAGTGGGCCCACTGCGGCTCGATGTAGCAGAAGGCCGCTAACCGTCCGCTTGCGGCGTCTCTCTGGAACTTGCCGAACCCCGCCTCCACTTTGCAGCCGGCACCCGGATGGACGGTGTCGGGAAAGTCATTGGCCGTCAGAGGGCGTTTGGAGTAGCCGTAGATCGTCCAGGTCTGGCCCGCCTCCACGAGCTTTCCGAATACCGAGGGTGTGTTGAACGCAGGTGTGTCGCGGGCCGAGTTATCGACGTAGCCCAGCGACGTGCCGGCCATCGCGAAGGCCCGGTTCGGAAACGTCTGCGTCGGAACGGATGCGAACCAGCGGTCACAGACGGCAAACCCCTTGGCCAGCCCGGAGAGCACGGGCAACGTCTCCGGCTTGTACATGCCCATGATGGAAGAAGGTTCGGCCCCGGCGAGCTTGGGGTCGAGCGGATGGGCGGGATTGGCGAGCTCGCGAGCGAAGCTCGTCACGAAGCCGTCGTTGAGTGCCTTCCCGTCGGCGGGGGCGCTGGCGGAACTGAACAGCTGCTCGTTGGTGGCCACAAACCCTTCGGAGGGGTTCGCCAACGGGTAGTAGTACGCATTCTGCATTTCCGGTGTGAGCGGATGAACGGACACCGCGGTGCCGGCAAGGTCGCGGTTGGACTCCGTGCCGTCCAGTCCGTCGAAGTTGACGGATCTGGGATAGAGGAAGCCGAGCAAGTGGTCGAACGAACGGTTCTCCAGCATCAGGAGAATGACGTGATCGATCGAGTCCAGTCCGGCCATCGGAGCCGCCTTTCGATCTGCCACGCACGGTGCCGGGGTGAACCGTCTTGCTTAGGTGATCGACCAGAATTCCAGCAAGGTGCGCAACGTAGCCACCAGGGGAAGCGGTTGATCGAGCATCGGATGGTGGCCGGCCTCGGCCAGCTCGACGAAAGGTCCTCGTAGCTGGAGCATGGAGCGGATTCGTTCGGCCATGGCGGGCGGCACCAATCCGGATTCGCAACGCACATAGCCTAAACGGCAACGCATTTCGGCCATCATGGTTTCTAGTGTTTCTTCGTCCGAGGTCGTCGGCTCGAGAAGCTCACCGCCGAAGATCGCCGGGTCGAACTTCCAATTCCAGCCTCCGGCGGTCTTCCGCACCGACTCGACCGCTATATGCCGCCGGACGTAGGGGAGGATCACCTGCTGCGAGGGAACCGCCGTAAAGCGTTGCAGAATCTCGTCTCTCGTCCGATAAGGGGTGTGTTTGCGGTTGCGTAACCGCGCTTCCTCGGGGGAACGATCCCACAGCGGCGAGTCGATCACGATCATGCTATTGATCTGATTACCGCAACTCATCGCCGCCGTGGCCGCGATCCAGCCGCCCATGCTGTGGCCGACGATGGTCGGCCGCCCCGACGCCCCGGCGGCTGTGGAAACTGCCATCACTTCGTCTGCCCACGTCTGCAGCTCGTAGTTGCTACGGGTGCCGCTGTCGCCGTGTCCGGACAGATCGGGCGCGATCACGCGATGGGTGCGGGACAAGAACGGCGCGATGTGGTCCCACCAACCGGAGTGAGCCGCGCCGCCATGGACCAGCACCACCGTGGGTTGGTCCACGGCGCCCCAGGCGCGTAGGTGAATGCGGCAACCGTCGACGTCGACGTCGCAATGGTCGGGTCGCTGGGCCAGCGCGGCGGTGAACCAGGACGGTTCAGTTTCCACCTGGCGCGAACGGGAAAACAGGCTCCGACCTCCGTGTGCACATAAACGCAGCTCAGTGGACGCCCTACTTTAACTGCAGTCAAACTCCCTGGAAAACGTGCGCCCACCGCAGCGCGGTCGGCGCCAAGATGCTCGGCGTGCACGCGAGTCGAGTAGTCGACTACGCATGTGAAGCGGCCTGGCAGCTGACACTCTGTTGCCGTCCAATGTTGCCTGAACCCGAGGACGGCGACGGAGGCCGCCACCAAAGGAGCGAATTGTGAACCAAGGAAGCCGATTCTAATGACCGCAGCCACAGCTACTCGGCAGACGTTCCCCGACTACTACTGCGACCTCGCCGGCGACGGCATCTATATCGAGTACTGCGTCACCCCACCGCGGATCCCCGGCAGGCCACCTTTCGTGCTCAGATACGACAACGGCTGGCAGACACTCAACTTCGAGCGCGAGCAGATCCGCAGTACGTTCGTGGCCGACCTGGGCTGGACTCTGAGCGTGACGACGCACGAACTTGGCGATGCCGGTTCGGTCACCGCAACGATTCTCTTCCCCACCGTCGTGATGCCCCCGACGGGAGGGGAAATCCCGGTGCAGTCGATGCTGATCATCGTCACCCACGAGATTCCCGCGGTGGTGACGCTTCCTGGCCAGCGTGACCATTACCGGATAACCGCCCTCACCGGCCGCGCCCAAAAGATGCGGCTCTATTAAGCGGAAAGCGGGCGGCCGCTGCCGCCCGCGAGAGAGTTCCTCCAGCGCCTGGGAGGGCTTCCTGATCAACCGGCGATTGCGGCGGCGTGCTCAGCGGCTGGGTGGCACCTGACAATCAGGGTCCGTTCAGAATTTCAGCTGCGAGGTTGTGCGGACAGCTTGGTAATCAGCCGCCGCATACTGCGGGTGAGTGATCGCGGAACGTGATCGGGATCCATCAGCTCGCTCTCGGCCAACGCGCTATCCTCGCCGGCCACCGTCCGCCCAGTGAATCGCCGCAATGTCTTGCCGTGGCCACGCAGCGTCTCGACGGCCGCCAGGAAGGTCGTGGCCCGCATCGTCCCCTCGAACTCGTCGATGGAAATCCCCAGATGCTCACACACGAGTTGTTGCCGCACCGACCCGATGGCTCGCCGGATGTGTTGGTGCGCTTCACTATTCGGGTCCGCTTCGACGGCGAGGTCGCACTCGCTATCGAATCCCATCGACCGGTTGTTGAAGTTCGACGAGCCGACGCGCAACAGCCAATCGTCGACGACCAATATCTTCGAGTGAATGTAGATCTGCGACCCGCCGTCGGTCACCGCCCAGTAGACGCCCAGGCGGCGGTATTCGTCGGCTGCCCAAAGCTTTTGGATGAGCCGGTGGCGTGCGCTGTCCATCGTCTCGCGCTCGAGCCGGTTCAGCCCGCGGCGGGGAAGGACGATGACGATCTCCGGGCCGTCCTGCTCTTTGAGCCGAGCGGCGAGCGCATCGATCACCTGTCGAGCGGCCAGGTACTGGTTCTCCAGATAAATGGTGTGACGTGCCGCCGCAATCGCCGCGAGGTTGAGCGCTTCCACCTCGCGAACCTCGTCGCGACCACCGAATGTGGGCAAGGTGCGCGCGATCCCGACCTCGACGTCGCGCAAGATGGGCCGCAAGCCGCCGGGCCATACGTCGCGCGCAGACTCGATCGGGACCAGCGACTCCTCGGTCGCGGTCCGCCATCTGTCCCGGGCGACCTCCGCGAGGGCGACCGCCGCGGCGCCGTCCACCGCGGCCGCGACCTCGTGTCGCGGACCGTACCTGCGGCCGAGCGCGCGGCGAAACCGGTTGTTGTGCTTGTGCTCTGGAGTGTCCCAGCGATCCAGTGTGAGGTCGATGCCGCCGCAGAACGCCAGGACGTCGTCGACGACAACGATCTTCTGATGATGGACCGCGCCGGTAGGCCGTGAACCGTCGATGGCCAGGCGCAACCGCCTGCTGCTCAGTCGATTCACAACCGACACGGGCGTGACGCCGTACCACAGGCCGTCGAACATGGGCAGCAGGCGGAGGTTGGATTTCAACACGTAAACCTTGAGGGCCGGGCGTCGCCACAACAGCCAGTAGAGAAAGGCGCCCAGCTGGTTGGGGCCGGCGAGCTTCTTGCCTCCTCGTTCGAATGCCGTCCTCGCGTCGAAGTCCCAGCCGATCAAGATGATTCGATGTTGGGCCCGCAGCATCGCTGCCTTGGCCTGACGAAAGTAGTCGGCGGCGTCGATGATGCAGGCCAGCTGGTCGGCGCGCTCGACGCGCCAGCAGGTCCGGCCGGTGATAGGCAGGGGCTCGTCAGGCATACGCGGTCTGTCTATCACATAAGTGCGCGGCCGCCGGGCGACCGCCGCCGGCCTGCGTACAGTCATGAACTGTGAACGTCGACGCGATCGCCTTCAGCGAGCAGTGGGTGGCGGCATGGAATGCCCGCGACGTTGAATCCGTCCTGAAGCACTTCCATGAAGACGTCGTGTTCACCTCGCCGGTGGCGGCCGAGCTGCTCCCGGAAACGGCCGGACTCGTTTGCGGCAAGTCCGCGCTGCGGTACTACTGGACTCAGGCCTTGCAGCGCATTCCCGGCCTGCGCTTCGTCATCGAGGGGGTCTATCAGGGCATCGACACCGTCGTCATCGCCTACCGAAACGAGGACGACAAGCTCGTCAGCGAGGTCTTGCGGTTCAGCGGCGACCTGGTAGTCGAGGGGCACGGAACGTATCTCGTTTCGCCGTGACGACGGGGTGGTCCTGTTCGATCGACCCGGCGTGCTGAAGCGTCCCAGCCCGATGCACAGGATCGAGCGCTGACCCGCCAACGCGCGGCGGCGAGACCTACCGCGTGCTCTCGTCGGGAAGATCGTGCCGGGACTGGTGCAGCCCCGGTCCGTCCGGGTCATCGTCCTGGTGCTTCAGTTTCTCGTGGAGCTCCCGCTGCTCCTCGGTCGCTTTCCTGGCATCTTCGGGTGCCGGCGGCGGGTCGTTGTTGACTTGTTGATCCACGCGAGATCTCCCTCGAGCTTCGACGGCTGTCTCTGGGAGGATCTCCCCGATCACGCGATCCGAAACCGATCGATCACGGGCGACGGGCCTCCCTGGAGGCGGCCGCTTTAGTGCGGATCAGGACGGCTTCTTTGCGGACGAGTCGCGCGCGCCTGCGAAGCTGGCGGGCTTGCATGGTCGGGTCACCCGGTTGTTGGAGGCCAGGTTCCTTGAAGGTCCGGCGGGCGATGCGCGAGCGGTAGGCCTTCTGCCGGCACGCCCCTGAGCAGTAACACGCGTCGGAACGACCGTAGAAGGGTGCCCGGCACACACAACACCGCAGTTTCGCGGCAGCCACGCGCAAGACGTTACAGTTAGCCGTAACGCCTCGCCAGGGTTCCAGCCGGTTTAGTTGATCGAAAAGACCACGCTCGCAAGGTAGTAGCATTCACACTCAAGGGTGTGGGTGCAGCCGCCGGCTCAAAGGACGCGTGGGCCGAGGCGGGTCACGAAAGGTGCCGACTCGGTGGCCGGTAAGACGTTCGCGCAGTCAGACGAGCCGGAGTTTCTGCACAGGCCAAACTACCTCGACGGTGGGCTGCCTTGGTTGACCTTGTATCGCGTGTCGCGCTG